>ONTX01000443.1 GCA_900320825.1 uncultured Lachnospiraceae bacterium
AAGCTGAGTATATTATTCTGTATATAAATTCATTTTAAGCCTTGGAACCACTCGTGTCTACAGTAAGGACATAAGCAATTTATTAATGTATGTGCCAACGTTTACTTGACACATACGAATCAGGTCGTTGTAGTCAGGTTTCTTGTTGTTATAATGATACTGATATATAATAAGCAAAGAAAACAAACAGCAGCGATAAGTGAATGGAGTTCTGGAGATCTTACTATGGATGGAAAAGCAATAAAACTTGTAAAGTATTTGGATGGTAGCGAGAAAAGGTTTATTATCCCTGTTTATCAGAGAAACTATAGCTGGAAGGTTGAAAATTGCCGGCAGCTATATGATGACTTAGTAAAATTAATAATTAATAAGAGGAAAATGCATTTTTTTGGTAGTCTTGTTAGCGTCTATAATGGGTCGTCGGAAGACTTTCTGATCATTGATGGACAGCAACGAGTAACAACTATCTCCCTGCTCTTACTTGCCATGCATAATATTTTGAAGGAGCAGAAGCTTATTGCCGAGGCCCCAAAACTAATAGATAAAGTATTCAACAAGTATTTAGTTGATGAATATGAACCAACGGAGAAGAGAATTAAACTAAAGACAGTAAACAAAGATCTTGATGCTTTTGAACGCCTTTTTGATGAAAAACCATCCGAATACATACCAAATTCGGATATAACAATCAATTATAAATACTTCTACGATAGAATTCTTAAGGAAGAAATATCCATTGACCAGCTGTATGAAGCAATCAGCAAGCTGATGGTAATAAATATTACAGTTGATGAAGGCGATAATCCACAGCTTATTTTTGAAAGTTTGAACTCAACAGGCGTAGACTTAACAGAAGGGGACAAAATAAGGAACTATGTTTTGATGGGGCAGACCTCCGAAAATCAAGAGTTATATTATAAAAAGTATTGGAGCAAAATAGAAGTTTGTACTGGAAATGACAACAGGAACAACAACGGCGTGAGTCTGTTTATCAGAGATTATCTAAGCGCAATGCGACAGGCAACGCCATCTATGGATAAAATCTATCCAGTTTTTAAAACATATGTATCAGAGCGGGGTATTCCAATAGAGCTACTATTGGAGGAGCTGTTGGAATATGCTAGATACTATGAAGTGATCACAAAATCCACGCACGAAGATTATTCTGTGAGATTCAGTTTTCGAAGACTTAATTATATTGAATCAACAGTTTCAAGGCCATTTTTCTTGCAGGTGATGAAGCTTGCCGCTGCCGGGGAACTAACAACAAATGATTTTAAGCAAATTTGTACAATAGTTGAAAACTACTTGTTTAGAAGAAATATCTGCGAAGTCCCGACAAATGCACTCAATAAAATCTTCTTGAACTTAAATCGTGATATTCATAGATATGATGGAACCTATAGCAACTATGTTGAAAAAATGAAATTTGCTTTGTCTTCAAAAAAGGAAAGTGGTCGGTTTCCAGATGATCAAGAGTTTTCTACAGCGCTTTCCGAGAAGCAAGTATATCTGATGAGAGGTCATTTTAAGAACTATTTATTTGAGCGCTTTGAGAATTATGGAACGAGCGAGACAAAAGATGTGTTTGAGCGCATAGACAATGGACAGTATACAATAGAACATATTATGCCTCAAACTTTGACGCCTGAATGGCGCAATGCATTAGGAGATAACTGTGACGAGATTCATGCAGAATGGTTGCATCGTCTGGCGAATCTGACTTTGACCGCATATAACAGCAGTTACAGTAATAATAAGTTTACGGACAAGAGAGATGCTGAAAACGGATTTAAACACAGCGGAATCCGAATGAATCAGCTTGTGGCACAGAAGGAAAAGTGGACGCTCGCAGAACTTGAAGAGCGAAATAGTTATATGGTTTCCCAGGCGGTAAGTATTTGGAGTTATCCTTACACGGATTTCAAGCCAGAAGAAAAGCAGCTGGACACAGCAACTCTTGATGATGATGTAGACATGACAGGAAACCAGATTGCAAAGTTTTCATTTAGAAACTCAGAGCAGTCTGTAGTGAGCTGGACAGATATGTATGGAAGAGTATTAAAGATACTCCATGCGGAAGATGAATCGGTTTTGACAGGATTAGCGTATACAACAGATCCCAGCAGTGATCTTGCCACACATGTATCCAGTAATCCAGAGGATTATCACAGCAAAGTCCAAGTAGCACCCAACATATATGTTTGGACCGGCATTAGTACTCAGTATAAACTCAATACTTTGAGAAAATTCTTTACACATTTTGGTGTTGATCCATCCGAATTAGTTTTCTTTTTAAAAGATCTGGATGAAAAAAATCCATCCGAGGATGAACCTGAGCGGTATGAGATAAGGAAAAAGTATTGGGCCTTTGCTCTGCCCTACATACAGGGAGCATTTGGAGAAGAAGGACCATTTTACAAAGTTAATCCCTCTGTCTCTAACTGGATTTCAGGGTATTTTGGGATCGGTGGCTTTAGTATTACATGCATAGCAAATTTTGATCGTGCTCGCGTGCAGCTATACTTAGGAAAAAGTAGCAAAGACCAAAATAAAGCGGCATATGATCTGCTGTACAGTAAGAAAGCAGAAATAGAGAAAACACTTGGCACGTCATTAATATGGGAACGAGGAGATGAAATTAAAGCTTCGTATATCATAGTAGACTTGTTAAATGTAAGTATTTCAAATGAAGTAGATTGGATCCGCATGGCAAAGTTTCATGCAGAATGGAGCAAGAATTTTTGTGACGTACTTGTTCCGTATCTAAAATAACTAATGTTTAAATAATGCCAACAACGTCCGAGAGGTGTCAGTTAATAGTACTCTCGGACGTTGTTGATTAAAGATTATTTTTAGTTGGTCTTTTCCAATAGCTCTTGTTTTTCTTCCAACCGAAGTTTAATAGACGCCCGCCTGCCGGAAACCTCCCTGCCGGGAGTTTTTGTTCCCGGATAATTTTTTGCAGCCTTTTTAGATCCTTTCTGTTTGGCAAGAGAGGAGAACCCTTTTGCCATTACATTAAGGATGTCCTTCTCCTCGTCATACTGCTTTTTCTTTTTCCGGATCTGCTCAATCAGAGGATCGGAGAACCCATTTGCAGTCTGCAATCCCATAAAACGGCCTCCTCCATTCACAATATACATCTGGGAGGCACTCCCGAACCGCTCGCTTTCCATCATGTAATACACAACACCATCAATGATCAGACTGTCCCGAGCCCGGTATGTTCCGGGTTTCTTTGGTATATGGAATCCTTTAGTTCCGATACTCAGAAGATCCGTTTCCTGCCGATAGAAGGAGGGGAGGAGCACAAGCCCCTCCCGATCCAGG
>ONTX01000442.1 GCA_900320825.1 uncultured Lachnospiraceae bacterium
ATCTATGGTCCGGATCTTCCCGAAGTTGTTACGGAGAGACTTGAAAGAGAGCTTAAATCCATTATCTCCAACGGATTTGCGGTCATGTATATCATCGCCCAGAAGCTGGTTTGGAAGTCAATGGAAGACGGATATCTGGTAGGTTCCAGAGGATCAGTTGGAAGTTCTTTTGTCGCCACAATGGCAGGTATCACCGAGGTTAATCCTCTGGTTCCTCATTATTACTGCCCCAAATGCCATTTTTCGGATTTTGATTCCGAAGAGGTTTTAAAATACAGAGGCGGTGCAGGTGCCGATATGCCCGACAGAAAGTGTCCTGTTTGCGGAGAAGATCTTTGCAAGGAAGGATTTGATATTCCCTTTGAAACATTCCTTGGATTCAAGGGAAATAAGGAGCCCGATATCGACCTTAATTTCTCCGGAGAATACCAGTCAAAAGCCCACAAATACACCGAAGTAATATTCGGAAGTTCACAGACTTTCAGGGCAGGAACGGTAGGTACCGTGGCAGATAAGACCGCCCTTGGTTTTGTCAGGAAGTTCTATGAAAAGCGCGGTATAAAAAGAAGAAATGCGGAAATAGAATTTCTTGCGGGCGGATGTAACGGAGTCAAGAGATCTACGGGTCAGCACCCCGGCGGAATCGTTGTTCTTCCAAACGGTGAGGACATAAATACCTTCACCCCTGTACAGCATCCCGCTAACGATATAACCACAGATACCATAACCACGCATTTCGATTACCACTCCATCGATCATAACCTGTTAAAGCTTGATATACTCGGGCACGATGATCCCACCATGATCAGAATGCTTCAGGATCTTATAGGTTTTGATCCCATTAAGGATATCCCTCTTGATGATCCGGGGGTCATGACTCTTTTCCAGTCTACGGAAGCCCTTGGCATCAAGCCTGAAGACATCGGAGGATGCCAGCTGGGAATTCTGGGAATCCCCGAGTTTGGTACCGACTTTGCGATGAACATAGTTATAAATGCAAAGCCCACCAAGTTCTCCGATCTTGTCAGGATCTCCGGTCTTTCCCACGGAACTAACGTATGGCAGGGTAATGTGGAAACCCTGATCGAAAGCGGCACTGCAGATATTACAACTGCCATCTGTACCAGAGACGATATCATGACATACCTGATCAGTAAGGGTATCGAATCGGAAAAATCCTTCAACATCATGGAAGCTATCCGTAAAGGTAAGGTTGCAAAGAGCAGGAATGCCCAGGGTGAGATAGCCTTCAAGGACTGGGGAGAGTGGAAGGAAGAGATGATGAGCCACGACGTTCCCGACTGGTATGTATGGTCCGCAGAGAGGATCGAGTACATGTTCCCCAGAGCCCATGCGGCTGCATACGTCATGATGGCGTGGAGAATAGCTTACTGTAAGATCAATTATCCTCTTCAGTACTATGCTGCCTATTTCAGTATCAGGGCAAAGGCCTTCAGCTATGAAGTCATGTGTCGCGGTAAAGCTGTGTTTGAAGGCAAGATGGAAGAGATCAGGAAAAAGGACGAGCTTTCAAAAAAGGATAAAAATGCTCCGAAGATCTCCAATACCGAGAAAGATCAGATCAGTGATCTTAAGATAGTCCAGGAGATGTACGCAAGAGGTTTTGAGTTCATGCCCATCGATCTTAAACTTGCCAAGGCTAAGCAGTTCCAGGTAATAGACGGAAAGATCATGCCCGCCCTTACAACCATAGACGGTCTGGGCGAATCAGTTGCTGAGGCTGTTGAGTTTGAAAGCAAAAAAGGTCCCTTCATGAGCTGTGATGATTTCAAGGACAGGACAAAAGCTTCTGCCACCGTTACCGAATCATTAAAGAAACTTGGTATTCTCGGTGATATACCTCAGTCCAATCAGATGAGTCTTTTCGATTTCATGTGATCACAGGGCACAAAAAACTTTAAAAAATATATCTTGCATTTTGTTTTATTGTATTGTAATATAAGCAAGTCGCACATAAAGCGACTTGCATATGGCTGGTTGGTCAAGCGGTTAAGACGCCGCCCTCTCACGGCGGAAACAGGGGTTCGATTCCCCTACCAGCTGCTGAAGACTTACATACAATAGGTATGTAAGTTTTTTTATTTCAAATAAATATATTTGCTTTTTTATTTTTTTTGTTATATATATTTATACGTTTGGGTGCGGTTCATAAAATTTTTATTTTTTCATGAATGAAGTATCCGGATAATGAATGCCAAAAGGAGACATGTATGGCAAAGAATCTTGTAATAGTGGAGTCACCTGCCAAGGTTAAGACAATAAAGAAGTTCCTGGGTTCGGGTTATGAAGTTGTTGCTTCCCAGGGTCACGTAAGAGATCTGCCCAAGTCCACAATGGGTATCGATATCGATAATGACTTTGAACCCAGATATATAACCATCAGAGGAAAGGGAGATATCCTTGCTTCTCTCAGAAGAGAAGTTAAGAAGGCAGATAATATTTATCTCGCAACGGACCCTGACCGTGAAGGAGAGGCTATCAGCTGGCACCTTTTCGCAGCACTGGGACTTGAGAATAAGAAGTGCTACAGGATCACTTTCAACGAGATCACCAAGAATGCTGTTAAGGAATCTCTTAAGCATCCCAGAGAGGTTGATATGAATCTTGTTGATGCACAGCAGGCAAGAAGAGTTATCGACCGTATCGTAGGTTACAGCATTTCTCCCGTTATGTGGGCTAAGGTAAAAAGAGGTCTTTCCGCAGGCCGTGTTCAGTCCGCTGCACTTCACATGGTATGTGACAGGGAAGATGAGATAGATGCATTTATTCCCGAAGAGTACTGGACCGTGGATGCGATCCTTAACGTAAAGGGCGAAAAGAAGCCCCTTACCGCCAAGTACTACGGAAAAGGAAACGATAAAGTTAAGCTTTCAAGCAAAGCTGAAGCTGACAAAGTGATAAAGGAAACTGAAAAGTGTGAGTTCAAGGTTGCCGATGTTTCTACCGGAAGCCGTCAGAAGAAGCCTCCTCTTCCTTTCACCACATCCACTCTTCAGCAGGAAGCCGGTAAGGTTCTTAATTTCTCAACATCAAAGACCATGAGCGTTGCACAGCAGCTCTATGAAGGTGTAGAGATCAAGGGAGAGGGAACCGTCGGTATCATCACATATCTGAGAACCGATTCCACCAGAATCTCAAATGAAGCTCTTCAGATGTCCGATGATTATCTGAAGGAACATTTTGCTCCGGAATATGCTGCAGCAAGAACTGAGGAGAAAGATACCGGAAAAAGGATCCAGGATGCCCACGAGGCTATCAGGCCTACTCTTCTTACAAGAGAGCCGGATTCAATAAAGAGCCAGCTTTCAAGAGACCAGTACAGGCTTTATAAGCTGATCTGGCAGAGATTTGTTGCAAGCCGCATGACTCCTGCACAGTATGAGACTCTTTCCATAAAGATCTCAGCAGGCGATCATGTGTTCACTGTATCATCCAGCAGACTTATCTTCGACGGTTACAGAAAGATCTATGTACAGTCCGATGACACCGAAGACGAGAAGAGCCTTGATTCTGCCGTAAGCATTGATTCAAAGCTGACACTGGATAAATATGATCCTGTTCAGCATTTCACCCAGCCCCCCGCTCACTACACCGAGAGTTCTCTTGTACGTGCGCTTGAGGAACAGGGTATAGGACGTCCCAGCACTTATGCTCCCACCATCACCACTCTTATCAAGAGGAGATATGTTACCAAGGAGCAGAAGAATCTTTACGTAACCGATATCGGTCATGCCGTTGATGATCTTATGGGACAGGCTTTCCCCACCATCGTTGATGCCAAGTTTACCGCCAACATCGAAGGTCTTCTTGACGGAGTTGAAGAGGGTGAGGTTCAGTGGAAGACCATAATCCGCAATTTCTATCCCGACCTTAAAGAAGCTGTAGATAAAGCTGAAGCTGAACTTGAGAAGGTTGAGATCAGGGATGAGGAATCGGATGAAGTCTGTGAAAAGTGCGGACGCAGGATGGTCATCAAATACGGACCTTCCGGAAAGTTCCTTGCATGTCCCGGTTATCCCGAGTGTAAGAACACAAAGCCTTATTATGAGAAGACCGGTCTTAACTGTCCTCAGTGCGGTAACGAGATAGTTATTAAGATCACCCGTAAGGGAAGAAAGTACTACGGCTGTCTTGGATATCCCGAGTGTGAATTCATGAGCTGGGATAAGCCTGCAGGGGAAAACTGCAAAAAGTGCGGTAAGTACATGGTTATCAAAGGCAAGAAAAAGGTTTGTTCCGATAAAGAATGCGGATATTCCGAGAATATTGAAATTGCCGAATAATACACGGAAATTTCTGATAATTTAGTCTGAATTGTTGAATTGGTCTGATTTTTCTGATATAATCTGCTTCACGAGGTTACTGTAAACTGATTCGGAGGCGGATATGAGCAGCGTAGCTTTACTGGACAAAACAAGAAAAATCGGAAGACTGCTTCACAATAACAACTCCGGAAAAGTTGTTTTTAATGATATATGTTCTGTTATGAGAGATATCCTCTCATCCAGTGTCATCGTGATCTCACGTAAGGGAAAACTTCTCGGTCAGGGTCTTCTGCCCGGGGAGGAGCCCATCACGGAGCTCATCGGAGGCGAGGTTGGTGAATTTATCGACCGTATGCTCAACGAAAGGCTTCTTTCCGTTCTTTCCACCAAAGAAAATGTAAATCTTGATACTCTCGGCTTTGAAGAAACCGATACTTCGCTTTATAAAGCCATTGTTACTCCTATTGAGATATCCGGTGAGAGGCTTGGTACTCTTTTTATGTACCGCATGAAAAAAGAGTATGATATCGATGATATCATTCTTCTTGAGTACGGAACCACCGTTGTGGGACTGGAGATGTTAAGGAGTGTGAGCGAAGAGAGTGCGGAAGAATCCAGGAAGATGGCTGTTGTTAAATCAGCAGTCAGCACTCTTTCTTATTCCGAGATGGAAGCCATTGTTCACATTTTCGATGAGCTTGAGGGAAACGAAGGGATCCTTGTTGCAAGTAAGATAGCGGACCGGGTGGGGATCACAAGATCCGTAATAGTCAACGCCCTAAGGAAATTCGAAAGTGCCGGGATAATAGAATCCAGGTCTTCGGGAATGAAGGGCACATATATCAAAGTCATTAATGAGTTTGTTTTCGAAGAGATCGAAAATCTCAAGGTGTCACAGGGGATAAAATAATTTTTAAAAAGGGGTTATCTTAAGTCGGGGATTGTCCGATATAAATATTGAAGGACTATCTTCAGGCGAATAACACAATCGAATATAAAGGAATGGCTGTTTTGAAAAAGGATTTGCTTTCGGGTGGGTCCTTTTTTTGATTATTTGAGACATATACAATATTTTGTATTATTTCCGGCTTTTCAAAAAAGATATTGTGTTTTTGCATAATTTCGATATAATATATAGTTGGTGTGGCATATATTTGGTGTATATTGCCATGAAAGGAGCTTATATGGTACGTACAAGCGCTTTTGATTACATTAATGTCCTGGACAAGGCGGCAGATGCTGCCTGGCTTCGTGACCAGTGTATCGCCAATAACATAGCAAATGTGGATACTCCGGGCTATAAGAGGCAGGATGTGGATTTTGAATCCGTTCTTGAAAAAGAACTTGGTTTCAGAAGAAGCGAATCCATGGACGAGAAGGTTGGAAATCTCAAGCTTTCCAGGCTTAAAGTAGGTGCGTATACGGATGCTGCCGGTTTTTCCTACAGGACTGACCGCAACAATGTTGATATAGAAAACGAAAATGTTCTGCTGGCCCAGAACCAGCTTAAGTACCAGGGACTCATCAAGAGTATCTCAACCGAGTTCCAGAATCTGCAGAGAGTAATGAAGTGATAACGAAAGGAGTACGCCATGTCGATGTTTACGGCTTTTGACATAAGTGCATCAGGTCTTACGGCACAGCGCTACAGGATGGATATCATATCCCAGAATGTTGCCAATGCCAATACAACACGTACCGAGAACGGCGATCCTTATGTCAGGAAAGTAGTTTATTTTGAAGAAAAAGGGATAAGAAACAGCGATACTTTCAGCCATGTTCTTAATTCCGTCAGCAAAAACTATGCGGGAAAGGGTGTTAAGGTTGCCAAGGTATTAGAGGATAAGGCAACTCCCCAGAATATGGTCTATGATCCTTCCCATCCCGATGCTGATGAGAACGGATATGTAATGTATCCCAATGTAAATATAATCACCGAAATGACAAACCTTATCGATGCCAGCCGTTCCTATGAGGCAAATGCCACCGCTTTTGATGCGGCAAAGGCAATGGCCCAGCAGGGACTTAACATCGGAGGCGGCACCTGATTTTGTGAGGTAACTGTATGAATGCATCATTAGTACATGAACTGACCGGAGCGGGAAATCTTTATAAGACAACATCAGGTGGCCTGGGAGTCCAGTCCCTTCAGGGTGAGACATCTGACGGAACTTTGTTTTCGTCTGTTTTCAATTCTGTTGTAGACGGAGTCAGGACCACCAATGCATATCTGTCCGATGCGGAGAATCAGGAGATACTTTTCGCACTCGGTCAGACCGATTCAACACATGATCTTACCGTTGCTCTTTCAAAGGCACAGACGGCACTTCAGTACACCGTAGCGGTAAGGGACAAGCTCCTTGAAGCATACAAGGAATTAATGCAGATGCAGGTTTGATAAGTCGGAGGGGTAGTTATGCCTGAGAGGCTGCGTGAACTTTTAAATAAGATAAAAGAGTGGTGGAATAATTTCACTTCAAGACAGAAAGGCATAATCATCGGCCTTGCTGTTTTTACTGTTGCTGTTTTCGGAATAATCATTTTCTTCGTATCAAGACCCAAGTACAAAGTCCTTATTACAGCAACATCTACTAAGGACGCTTCCGATATTATCGCGATCCTTGATGAGAATTCCATCGCCCATACCGAATCTCAGGATGCACTTACCATAAGCGTTGAAACTGCCCAGTATACCGCAGCGGAACTTGCTCTGGGTTCGTCGGGATATAAACCTGAAGAATATTCACTTGAGGATGCCCTTACAAGCAATCTTTCCACTACAACTTCCGATACCGCAAAAAGATATCAGCTTTATCTTGAGAATAAGCTGAAAACAGTCATCAAGAGTATCGAGGGAGTTGATGATTGTAAGGTTAATCTTAATATTCCCGAAGATACGGGAACCCTTATCTCCAACGAAGAGGAAGCATCTGCATACATCCAGATAGAACATGACGGAAGCTTTACGGCAACCAAAGCCGCAAATCTTGCCAAGGCTGTACAGACATTCCTCGGTAACAGCAATACCGCAAATATCACCATTCTTGATTCTGACGGCCAGCTTCTTTTTGCTGGCGGAGATGATTATTCATCCGCAGGCATTGCCAATTCCATGCAGGAACTCAGAAACCAGGCAGAAGCAATGATTGCGAACCAGGTTAAAAAAGTTCTTCTTGGAACTCCCAACTACAATAATGTGGAAGTCACTTCCCATCTCGATATGGATTATTCCAATTATGAAAATACCGTCAAGGAGTATTATGCAAATCCTGACCGTACCGAGGGTATGCTTTCACATGAAGAAAATTATGAGTCAACATCCGAGAATGGTGTGGGAGGAATTCCCGGTACCGATTCCAACGGTGAGAATACAACTTATGTTTCAAGCGATTACGGTAATTCTTCTTCGTCTTCCACAGAGAATGAAAAAGATTATCTTCCCAATGAATCTTCGGAGTATAAGGTAACTCCCGCAGGCGCCATTAATTACGGCAATTCTTCAATGTCCATAGCCGCCATTTCCTACAAGGAGATCCATGAGGAAGAAGTTGAAGCCCAGGGACTTCTTGACGGAACCACTTGGGAAGAATACAAGATAAACAATTCCGCAGACAGGAAACTTGAAGTGGATGAGGATCTTTACAGCATGGCTGCCAACGCAACCGGTATTCCTGCTTCAAACATCACCATAGTTGCATATGAATCCCCCATCTTTTATGACAAGGAAAGCTTCCATGTAAGCTGGACCACAGTTCTGTCCGCGTTTCTCATGCTTCTTATTCTCGGACTTCTTGCATTTGTTATCCTCAGGAGCATGGGTGGCAAGAAAGTCGAGGAAGATACCGGTCAGGAGCTTTCAGTGGAGGATCTTCTTCAGTCAAATCCCGAGCCTCAGATTGAAGATATCGATGTGGAGAATAAATCCGAGACCAGAAAGATGATAGAAAAATTTGTTGATGAGAACCCTGAGGCTGCAGCGGCCCTGCTTCGTAACTGGCTGTCTGATGACTGGGGTTAAAATATAACCGTTCGTATAAATTTTTACTGATTTTTAAGGATAAACAAGGAGAAAGCAAGGATGGCTTCAGCTACTTCTGATATCAGCGGAACACAAAAAGCTGCAATTCTTCTGATCACGCTTGGCCCCGAAAGGTCTGCAGGTATTTTTAAGCATCTCAAAGAAGAGGAGATTGAAGAGCTCACACTTGAGATCGCAAATACACGTACTGTCGGACCTGAAGTCAAGGAAGCGATCCTTGAAGAGTTCTATGGTGTTTGTCTTGCCCAGCAGTATATTGCCGAGGGTGGTATCGGATACGCCAAGGAACTTCTTGAAAAATCCCTGGGTTCCGAGAAGGCTATGGATGTCATCGGAAGACTTACCGCATCACTTCAGGTTAAGCCTTTCGAGTTCGTAAGAAAGACAGATCCTTCACAGCTCATCAACTTCATTCAGGATGAGCATCCTCAGACCATCGCACTTATACTTTCTTATCTTGCACCTCAGCAGGCAGCACAGATACTTTCCGCGCTTGCTCCCGACAGACAGGCGGATGTTGCAAAGAGAATAGCCGTAATGGACAGAACCAGTCCCGATGTCATCAAGGAAGTGGAGGGAATATTGGAACAGAAACTTGCATCCCTCGTCAACCAGGATTACACCATCATCGGCGGTGTCGATTCCGTTGTCGAGATCCTCAACTCTGTTGACAGAGGTACAGAGAAACATATCATGGAATCTCTCGAGATCGAAGAGCCCGAACTTGCGGACGAGATCAGAAAGAAGATGTTCGTATTCGAAGATATCCTACTTCTGGACGACAGATCCATTCAGAGAGTGCTGCGTGATGTTGATAACAACGACCTTGGAATTGCTCTCAAGGCTGCTAACGAGCAGGTACAGAATGCCGTATTCAACAACCTTTCAAAGCGTCTTGCAACCATGATAAAAGAAGACATGGAATTCATGGGACCTGTGCGTATGAAGGATGTTGAGGAAGCTCAGCAGAAGATTGTTAATATTATCCGTAAACTGGAAGACTCCGGCGAGATCGTTATTTCCAGAGGCGGTGGAGATGAGATAGTTGTCTAATTTATATAAAACCGCTTATATGAATATAGGTGACGACAAGCGCGTTATTGATATGAACGAGCTTGTTCAAAAGAGGATCGAGTCTCTCGGTCTGAAAATGCAAAGCCCGGAAAATGCGGGATTTGTCGATGACCTGTATGCCGATTCGGCAGGCGTGGAACAGCTTGTGGAAGGTTCCGATGATCCAAGCGGATTCGAGCCCGGACTTTCCGGTATCTTAAGCGATGATGTTCCCATGCCTGATGGTGAAGAATCTGAAGGTTTTTCCGGAAATGTCATAAAAGGCGAGACCCACATAAACACCCAGGCTATGCTTGATGCTGCGCATGCCGAGGCGGAGAGGATCATCGATGCCGCAAGGGATGCCGCTTCCAAGATGGAAGAGAAAGCACAGCAAAAGGCGGATGGCATTTATGCCGAGGCTAAGACAAACGGTTACAACGAAGGTTTTGCCGAAGGAAAAGAAGCAGCTGCCCGTGAGATGCAGGATGCAAGAGAAGCTCTTGACAGAGAAAGAGCCGAACTGGAAGAGATGTACCAGAAAAGGCTTAACGACATGGAGCCTGAACTTGTTGAAGTTATCACGGATGTTTATGAACATGTGCTTAATACGGATCTTAAGCTTCACAAGACGCTTGCCGGTCATCTTGTTGCAAATGCTTTGAGGAATATTGACGGAGCCAGAAGTTTTCTGATCCATATAAGCAGGGATAATTTTGACTATGTCAATTCCAGAAAGAGCCAGCTTGAGGAAGCGGTCATGGTTCCGGGAAGCGTTGTGGAGATCGTTGAGGATATAGCGCTTCCTCCCGATTCATGCATGATAGAGACTGACGGAGGTATTTTTGACTGCAGCCTCGGCACTGAACTATCCGAGCTTTCATCAAGATTAAGAATGCTCAGTTACAGCAGAAACTAAAAAAGGCCGGATCTGCCGGTCTTTTTGTTTAAAATATAACGGATCAAAAATTGGTAAGCTTAAGCGATATCGATTATTCAAAATACAATAAAGCGACTCAGTTTACCTTCTTCAAGAAGATGGGGAAGGTTGTAAATGTTGTGGGTCTTACCATTGAATCTGCAGGCCCCGATGCAAAGCTTGGAGACATCTGCAGGATCCTTGCCCTTGGTGAGGGTGCTGATTCTTCTCCCTCTGAGATCCTGGCAGAAGTTGTAGGATTCAAAGATAAAAAGACGCTTCTGATGCCTTACGGACAGACAGATGGCATTGGTCTCGGAAGTATGGTCATCAATACAGGTTACCCTCTTCAGGTGACGGTTTCAAATGATCTGTTAGGTAAGTCCCTTAATGCTCTCGGTATTCCCATGGACGGAAGTGAAGTAAGCGGAGAAAAGTATTCCGTTGAAAACACAGCCCCGGATCCAATGCAGAGAGCGATCATTGATGAAGTGCTTCCTCTCGGAGTAAAAGCGGTTGATGGTATGATCACTCTGGGAAAAGGCCAGCGTATCGGTATCTTTGCAGGTTCCGGTGTAGGTAAATCCACACTCATGGGTATGTTCGCAAGGAATACCAAGGCGGATATAAATGTTATCGCCCTTATAGGAGAGCGTGGAAGGGAAGTAAGGGAATTCATAGAAAGAGACTTAGGTGAAGAGGGTATGAAGAGAAGTGTGGTTGTTATCGCAACTTCCGACCGCCCCGCACTTGAAAGAAAAAAAGCTGCTCTTACCGCAACCGCAATTGCCGAATATTTCAGGGATCAGGGAAGGGATGTTCTGCTTATGATGGACTCTCTTACCAGATTTTCCATGGCACAGCGTGAGATAGGCCTTGCAAGCGGAGAGCCGCCCGTTACAAGAGGATATCCACCAAGTGTTTATTCCGAGATGCCCAAGCTCCTTGAAAGAGCAGGAAGGAACGATAAAGGTTCCATAACAGGGCTTTACACCGTCCTTGTTGACGGAGATGATTTTAACGAACCCATTACAGATACGGCAAGAAGTATCCTTGACGGACATATTATCCTGGACAGAAAGCTTGGCCACAAGAACCATTATCCAGCCATCGATGTTCTCATGAGCATCTCCAGATGTATGAGTTCAATCTGTGACAAGAAACACAAGAGTGCTGCCAGCAAGCTTAAAACTGTTCTTGCAACATATAACGAGGCGGAAGATCTTATCAACATCGGTGCTTATAAAAGCGGATCCAATCCCAATATTGACTATGCCATAAGCAAGATAGATGCGGTCAATAATTTCCTTTGTCAGGAAACCGATGCGAAGTACACATTCGAGGAAAGTGTTGAACTTCTGGAAAATCTTTTTGCCGAATGAACATAAGGGAAGAATAAATGGCCAGATTCAGGTATTCAATGCAGAATATCCTGAGCATCAAGGAAAAGATGGAGACCCAGGCCAAGCAGAGATTCGGTGAGGCCAAAAGGAATCTTGATCTTGAAGAGGATGCTCTGAACAAACTCTTTATACTCAGGGAAGAGATTGAAGAGCATGCCCGGGAGGTTCTTACGGGGGACCTTGATGTACATGAGATCGAGGATTCCCAGATGTCCAGGATCATCTGTGATGAAAAGATCGCGGCACAAAAGCTTCGTGTAAAGGCTGCTGAGGATGAACTTGAAAGAGCCCGGACGGAACTTGAAGAAGCTGTAAAAGAAAGAAAAACCCACGAAAAGCTCAAAGAAAAGCAGTTTGATGAATTTATCCGCGAAGAAAACAGAGCGGAGAGCAAGGTAATCGATGAACTGACAACATATACTTACGGACAGAAGGTAGGCGAAAATGGCTAAGGAACTCACACCTGAAGAAAAAGCTGCCCAGGAAGAAAAGAAACGTCTTCAAAACGAAAAAAAGCAGCTGAAAAAAGAACAGGCTCAGCAGAAAAAAGAAGCTAAAAAGAGAGCAAAGGAAATAGCAAAGCAGGAAGAAGAACTGGAGGCCGATGAGGAAGGCGGAGGCTTTGTTACTTTTATTGCCACTGTTTTTATCGTACTTTTGTGGCTGGCTGTTATTGTGGTCATCATAAAACTTGATGTGGGCGGGTTCGGAAGTTCCGTACTTACTCCCGTATTAAAGGATGTTCCCGTTGTTAATAAGATACTTCCCAATTCTGCGGTCACCCAGTCCCTTGACCCCGAAATGTACGGCGGTTACACAAATCTTCAGGATGCCGTTAACAAGATCTATACTCTGGAGACAGAGCTTGATACCCTAAGAAATTCCTCCGCGACCAAGGATGAAAGGATCACTGCCCTTGAAGCAGAGGTTACAAGACTTAAGGAATTCGAGACCATGCAGGTTGATTTCCAACGTATCCGTAACGAATTCTATGAGGAAGTCATATATGCCGAAAACGGCCCCGGAGCCGAAGAGTACGTTAAATACTACGAGACCATGGATCCCACTACCGCTGAATTTTTATATAAGCAGGTGGTAGAAGAACTCCAGGTATCAAAAGAGATCCAGGACTATGTAAATGCATATTCGAACATGAAGCCCAAGGAAGCTGCCGCACTTTTTGAAAAGATGACAGATACCGAAGGTATCCAGCTTGCCGCAAGGATCCTTGGTGCCATGAATTCCGAAGACAGAGCCAAGATCTTTGATGCAATGGATAAGGATGTTGCCGCAAGGATCACCAAGATCCTGGATCCCACATAATTGTTTTCTGGACTTAAGTTTTTCCGTTTCCAAGCCGATATAAATCCCAGCAGAGTATATCTGCATTAATACCCTGACGGGAGAAAGGAAGGAAAATGAATGGGCATCACACCTATTAAGGATGCCGCAGGTCTGCAGGAAATGCTTATTCCTCAGATTGCTCCCGGAAAGATGGCTGATAATTCAGGCGGCGATTTCAAAACTGTCTGGAACAATCAGGCAAAGGAAGCCAAAGCCGACGGAAACGATCTTCTGAATTCTTTTAATAATGATTCAGTAAGAAAAGGTGACCAGGCTAAGGCGTCTGACCAGAATACCGGCAAGAGCGATATCAGGGATAACGACAAAAGGGTCACGGACAGATCCGACAGTTCCGACAAGACCGGCGATACATCCAAGACAGATGTGAAGGGCAAGGAAAGCCCCGATAAGGCCTCAGCTAAAATGGATGACAAGTCTGAGGTTAAGCTCATGGATGAGGAAATGGTTTCCGCTACGGAAGTTATCGCAGATCAGATAACAATGCTTTTGAATTCCCTTGCGGAAATGCTCGATATAAGTACGGATGATCTTAAAGAAATGCTTGCTTCAGAAGGTATTGAAGGATTTGATATCCTTGATAAGGATGTATTCAGTGCTTTCATGATCAAGGCTCTCGGTGCGGATTCTCAGCTTTCTCTTCTTACAAACGAGGAAGATTATGCTGATTATTCATCGGGAATGGATCTTTTTGATGCCGTAATGGATCAGGAGGCCGGAAACTTCGGAATGAAGGTTTCCGAGCTTTTGGATGCCGTTAAGACAAACATAACGGTTCAGGCCGGTGAAAACGGAGAGATAAAAGCCGATGCTCCCGTGATCAGAGACGCTTTGGCAGCTCCGGCTGAAGTGACACCCGAAATCCGCGACAGGTCCGAGGAGCCTGTTACAAGGTTTGTCAGAAATTCGGAAGGACAGCTTGAACAGGTGGATATCGATTCTGCAGGTAAGGTTTCTGACAGCAAGATAGTCATGAATGCACAGGAAACCGGAAAGCAGAACCGTGACCAGAGCGGCAGCCATGAAGAGAAGGAGTTCCAGCCTTCAGCCTACGTTCAGGCAGGTGATCAGCTTGAAGTCAAAGCAGAAGCGCCTGCCCCGGAAGCAAGACCTGTTTTCTCCACCAATGCCCAGGAAATCGCAGAGCAGATCATGGACAGGATGAAGACAGTGACTGACGGTGATTTTTCCGATGTTGAGATGCAGCTTCATCCCGCATCCCTCGGAAATCTACAGATCCGTGTTACAAATAACGCCGGTGTCATTACCGCACAGTTTGTGACCGAAAATGAAGCAGTCAAGTCTGCGGTGGAAAGCCAGATGATGAGATTGTCCGACCAGCTTGAAGCACAGGGGGTCAGAGTTGAAGCGGTAGAAGTCACTATCGCACCCAAAGGATTCGATACAGGTTCAAATTCCCGCGGAAATGAGACCCAGGACGGCAAGAAAGGTTCCAGGACAAGAAGAATTACCCTCGGCGATGACGGAGAGCCCGATACTTCCGGAATGGAAGAAGAGGAGCGCATCGCAGCCGAAATGATGGCCGCAAACGGAAATTCCGTTGATTATATGGCCTGATCTTTAAAGGAGGTATTTAATGAGTTCAGTATCAGCAACAATTAAGAACGGAGAGATAGTAACATCCGCTTCCCAGAATTCTCTTTCCGAGAAGAAAACCGAATCAACCGGTATGGATAAGGATGCATTTCTTCAGCTCCTGGTTGCTCAGATGAAATATCAGGACCCCCTCGAGCCTACATCCAATACCGAGTACATTGCACAGTATGCGCAGTTTTCACAGGTTGAAGCTCTTAACAATATGTCCACTACCATGGAACTTTCCAGATACAGTTCCTATGTAGGAAAGGAAGTTGTTATCGAGACATCCGATTCAAGCGGCAATTCCAACCAGATCCGCGGATATGTGGATTATGTAACTTTTGAGGAAGGAAAGGCTTATTTCTCAATCGAAGGTAATCTGTATGCAGCAGAGGATATGGTAACCGTTATCAGTAATCAGTATTCAAGTGCTGAAGAGATCGCAGAGACCATAGCGCAGACCTTAAAGAGTCTTCCCGCAGTGGACAGCATCTCCATAAGCGCCAACGGTAATACCATTTCAAACCTCAGCAATCTGTACAACAGCCTCAGTGACTATGAAAAGAATTTTATAGATGACGATCAGGTCAAACTTATAAATTCTTATGCTTCAAAACTTAACGAACTCATCGCCCAGGCAAATTACGAGGCTGAGCAGAAGGCTAAGAAGGAAGCTGAAGAA
>ONTX01000441.1 GCA_900320825.1 uncultured Lachnospiraceae bacterium
AGCCTGGACGTCATCGTCATCCTCAAGAAGATCAAGGATCCTGTTAAGCATCTTGATGTCGTCATCACTCTTAAGCTCAACATAGTTCTGAGGGATCATGGTAACTTCAGCACTGAGCATGGGGATTCCGGCATCCGTAAGCTTTTTGTTGACCTCATCAAAGGAATCGGGATCTGTGAGGATCTCGTAGCTGTCATCCTCTTCGTTAAAATCTTCAGCGCCTGCATCAAGAGCGGTCATCATAAGATCATCTGCAGACATTTCTACTTCTTCCTTGTCGATGATGATCTGTCCCTTTTTGTCGAACATAAAGGATACGCATCCGGGAGTGCCGACATTTCCGCCACCCTTGGTGAAAGCAGCTCTTACATTTGCTGCTGTACGGTTCTTGTTGTCTGTAAGTGTATCTACGATGATGGCAATACCTGAAGGACCATATCCTTCGTAGGTAATATACTCATAGTTTACGTTTCCGCCTTCGCCGGCAGCCTTCTTGATACCGCGCTCAATGGTATCGTTGGGCATATTGTTGGCCTTTGCCTTGGCAATAACGGTTGCAAGCTTGAAGTTATTGGAAGGATCGGGACCGCCTTCCTTAACGGCAACTGCGATCTCACGTCCGATGATGGTAAAGATCTTTCCCTTTGCCGCATCGTTCTTCTCTTTTTTGTGTTTGATGTTTGCAAATTTTGAATGTCCTGACATGTTTAAAACCTCACAATTCTAAAAATTCATTATATTTGAACATAATCAATATATTTTACCATGTTTTTTGCCTTCAAGTAAAGAAAACATGGCATTTTTCACGTTCTTGAAAGGGTGAGAACAGGTTTGCCCTCCAGAAGATAAACTCTGGGTATCCTGGCCCCTATCAGACATACCAGTTCATAGTTAAAACGGCCCGATCTTTCGCCCAGTTCTTCGGCAGATATGGTCTCATTTCCGTCAGTTCCGATGAGGGTCACCTTTTCCCCGGCTTTAATGCCTTCAATTCCGGATACATCGACCATAAACTGGTCCATACAAATACGTCCGAGGATGGGACATCTTCTGCCCTTAATGATAACTTCCCCTTTTCCCGTAAGAAGCCTTGGATAGCCGTCACCGTATCCCAGGGGCACAGTTGCCACTTTCATATCCCTGTCAGCGGTAAAAAGGCCTCCGTAGCTGACACTCTGACCTTTCTTTAAGGTTTTTACATAGGTGATGGTACTGTAAAGGCTGAGTGCAGGCTTAAGGCCGAATTTTGATACATCCACCTCTTCAGAAGGCTTAAGCCCGTACATGGTGATCCCGGCTCTTGCCGCATCAAAATATGACTCGGGAAGTTCAAGGATCGCAGCACTGTTTGAAATGTGTTTTACGGGTATATCAAGACCCTGTTCATGCAATAATGAGGTAAAATCCTTAAAAAGTTTCAGCTGTTTTAAAGCGGCTGATTTATCCGTTTCATCCGCCCTTGCAAAATGGGAAAACATCCCTTCAACCGTTATATTTTTATAGCCGTACGCCTTTTTTACAAACTGAAGGCCTTCTTCATCGGGAGTGATGCCTATCCTGCCCATTCCGGTATCCAAAGCTATATGGACAATGGCATTTTTTCCGAGTTTAGCAGCGGTCTTATCAAGTTCTTCAAGTGAATCTTCACGGAAAACCGTGATCCTTACGTCATTTTCTATCAGTTCCTCATAACTGTAGGGGAAAGAATACCCCAGAATCAGGATCTCTTTTTTAATTCCCTCTCCTCTCAGCTCCATTGCTTCTTCGGGAGTTGCAACAGCATATCCTCTGATATAGGGGGCAGATTCCAGAGCTTTTGCTATGGGGATACTTCCGTGTCCGTACCCGTTAGTCTTGATAACGGCATACATATTCATGCCCTCATTTAAGAGTTCCTTCATCTGAAGGAGATTGTGTTTTATGGCGTCAAGATCAATGACTGCCATTCCCCTTTTATATCTCTCGATATTCTCTTCTATATGTTCATCACTCTGATGCCACATTTTCTCAGGATTCTCCTTTAGCCTTTTCTTCTTCAGCTTTTTTCTCGGCTGCTATTTCTTCGGCGGTCCTTGGATGCTTTTCTTCGGGGTTATATCTCATATCAAAAAGATCCACCACCTCGGCGCCGAAAATATCATGCATATACTTGTAGATCTCGTGATTCTTGGCTTCTTTTTCCTGTTTCCTGATCAGGTTCTTCTTAAGTTCTATCCTGATGCTCTTTATCCACTCCTCAAGCTCCTCGATCTCGTCGGTGTTATCCTGCATTGTTTCATAACAGTGCTTCATGGTGGTAAGCATCAGCTGCTTATTTACAGCATCAATCTGACGGGGAAGTTCCATTATCTCATCTTCGTAATCGTCAAGCTTATCATTGCATTCCTTGAGAAGCCTCTTGTTTTCCTCGATCTTGTCATGAGCCTCGGAGGAGCCGCCCTGCTGGTCATCTTTAAGAGAGACTATCTCATCCATAAGACGTCTCTTGACTTTCTTGATCTCCTTGGTCTCAGTATTGATCTTACCCTGACGTTTAAGAAGCTCATTGAGCTTTTTTTCGTTGGCTTTGATATCTTCGTCCCCGACTTTTCCCAGGAGGTGATACCATTTGTTGTCCAGTGTCAGAGCGGGAATGTCTTTTCCTGTAAGAGAATCGTTGAATTTTTCTGTTTTCTTTTCAGACGAATGATTCCCCACCTTCAGATCCTTTCTTATTCTCGTTGTAACTTGAGATATTATATGAAAGCTTCATGAGGGAGTCGGACAAATGTACATTTTCAACCTGTACATTTTCCGGCACATCAAGATCCACATGAGCAAAATTCCAGATCGCTTTGATCCCGTTTTCCACCAAAACCTTTGAAACAAGCACAGCTCCCTCTTTGGGTATGGTTAAAACGGCGATATCTATGTCGTTTTCCCTGATAAAGGAAGGCAGTTCTTCCATGGGTCTTACGGGAACGTCCCTGACCATGGTACCGATAAGATCCGGATTCTGATCAAAAACACCCTTAAGGATGAAACCTCTTTTTTCAAAGTTAAGATAGCCCCCCAGAGCTTTTCCCAG
>ONTX01000440.1 GCA_900320825.1 uncultured Lachnospiraceae bacterium
AGGTTTATGTCTCATTTCAGTTCTCCATTACTTGAAGCATCTGTGAATAATATCGATGACTATATCCTGCTGATGTTCCGTCATCTTGTTATCGCTCGGCAGGCACAGTCCACGTCTAAAAAGATCCGCACCTACATCCGTAGCCTCAGTTTCTATATAAGCATTGCTTCTAGCCCTGCCGTTTCCGTCCACCGTAATGAACTTATTCATCTGGTATATTGGTTGCATATGCATCGGTTTCCATATCGGTCGGCCCTCGGCCCTGAACGCTGCCAAAGCTGCCAGAATTTCTCCCGGACTGCTCTTACCTTCCACATGGTGCCAGATCTCATCTTTGTCACTCCGAACATGGGGTGCCAAAGCGTCTTCATTAATCAAGCAGCATGAGAGCCAGAAGTTTGGTTCAGACTTTTCCGCATCCCAGGGATTCATAGTAACCGGCAGATCTTTGAAGCCGTCCTTGTAGCGCTCCCAGATCATCTTTTTCTGGGCTATGTGTGTATCCAGATGAGGGATCTGTCCACGGATGATACCGGCAACAATATTGCTTATCCGATAGTTATAACCAATCTCTTCATGCTGGTACCAAGGTGCATTTTCACGACTCTGGGTAGACCACTTCTTGACCTTATTTGCGTCTTCCAGCGAATCCGTCAAGAACATGCCGCCGGAAGAACCAGTAATGATCTTGTTTCCGTTAAAGCTGATGCAGCCATAATCCCCCAGCATACCTGTTTCAACCCACTCGCCATTGAGCTTATATTTCGCGCCCAGAGATTCAGCAGCATCTTCAATGATCAAAGCATCGTGAGCGTCAGCGATCTTCCGGATCTCTTCCATCTTTCCGGGGGTTCCGTACAGATGGGCCAGAACAATCAGTTTGACTTCCGGATACATGTCAAAGGCCTTTTCAAGAGCTACCGGATCCATATTCCAGGTGTCCCGCTCTGTATCAATAAAGATGGCTTCCCCATCTTCATACGCAACAGGATTGACAGAGGCATCAAAGGTGACGTCAGAGCAGAAAACTTTTTTTCCTGCCAATGTACCCTGATCCGGCCTTGCCTGTCCATAAAGTTTTTCCCCAGCAAGCTTTGTAGCCAGATGCAGGGCAGCCGTACCGGAACTGAGAGCGACAGCATACTTGCACCCAATATACTGAGCGAATTCTGTCTCAATCTCGTTGATGTTTGCACCGACGGTACTGACCCAGTTGGTTCGGATAGCTTCATCAACATAGCGCTGCTCATCACCATGCATGGTTGGTGATGAAAGCCAAATTCTGCCGTCAAACGGCGTAATACCTTTAAACCGGGGATCTGTCAGGAAATCCATATTATCAAGCCTTTCCTTTGTATATCCGGATAGAATTACATTCTTTAGTTGTTAACAGATGGGAATTAATACTTTAAATCAGATTACTTTATCAGAAATAGCTGACATCATAGCCTGTCTGTTCTTTATAGGCCTTCATCCAGCTGGTATCTTCTTCTCGTTTCCTCAGAACCAGTTTCATCGCCTGAACCTTGATCACATCATATTCACCCGGCAGTGTGGAGAGACACTCTTCAGCGGAAGAGAACTGCTGTTCCTTTCCGTCCACATCCACCACAATAGGCATATCCATGACATCCAGCAAGTTTGTCAGAGGCAAAAATCCAGATTGGTTGCTCATATATCCGGTAAAGTCATCCAGTTCCAGACCTTTGGTCACCTGTTTGATATGATCACGCTGTTCCTTGTCGAGATCTTTATCCGCAATGAAAACAGCCTGTATTTCCTTTTCTTTGATCTGACTTTCGATTTCTTCCATAGATACTACCGGAACACCATCCATCATCCAGCCGTTATCCTTACCAGCGATTGCCACAGGTTTATATAGCGTATTGTTTTCGAGATGATGCAGTACTTTCTGTCCCAGGTCTCCGGAGCCAATAATCAGTGCCGGTACTTTGCTTACTTTTTTATTATCTATCTTGGCCTTCTCTACCATAAAAATCCGTTTCGAGAATCGTATCATTGCCATATAGATAAACTGTAATACCGCACCGATCACATAATAGGAAAACGGCATACGGTGGATGTCTTGTTCCAATGGCTTTAGCGCCATAACAATGATCGATATTACAATCTGAAAGATAAAAGTCACAATATTAGCCTTAATGATCCTGTTCAGATCATTTAACCCAGCATATTGCTGCAGACCACCATATAAACGGAAAAGGAAGAACACGGGAATGGCAGCCAAGGTATAAAATGGAGCGATCCGCCAGAATAATTCAATATAAATACCCTGCCTGCCAACGAAATGTCCGTTTACAAAAAAGCGGATATGCAGAGCTAAAAGATAAGCAAGGTTTACCGCTATAATATCCAACAGCAGGATAAACCCTTTCGTTCTCAGGAAAGTGAGTATTCTGTTTTTCTTTTTTGTCTGCTCCATAGACATTCCCTCCAGTGGGTGCTTTTGTCATAACAATTTCACTTTGTTCTATATGAAATCTATATGAGACTGTTTATTATATCTCAGTCTGTTCTCCTTTTGCAAGCTGAATCATTTCATAACCAAGCCAAACTGTCCTTCTGACCTGATCAAATGTAAATTCAACGCAGCAGCGTTTCCTGCCGCGATCGATCTTGATAACCTTGCCCTCCATCTTCTGCCAGAGGGGGTCGGATACTGTACAATGTTGACCGACTTCTGCCAGGTGGATGGTACCCATGACACCATTGTGCTCATAAAGCATATTGGCGAAGGCCAGGTCTTCGTCTTTGAGTTCTCCGTCTCCCAGGCGCCGGATAATCCCGGGCATGTGAATCGGATGATCCAGGGGTTCTTCTGTATAATGGAATATGTATCCCGGAAGCCACTGGTGGCGGATTTCTTCACATACACCCTTTGTCCACTTGCGCTGGATGATTTCCGGAGAGAAGCAGGTTTCATTCAGGGTACGGCTGATGAGAGCAGCGATAGTGGAACATTTCTGGGTTTCGCAGAAGTAACAGTAAGCGTACAATGCCCTCATCTCCCTTCGTAGAATAATTCACAATTCATGATTCATAATTCATAATTAGTGCAGCTGCGGCTGCGAAGGAGGAGATTCTTCGACGCGGCCTTCGGCCTTGCTCA
>ONTX01000439.1 GCA_900320825.1 uncultured Lachnospiraceae bacterium
ATTATCCTTTTTATTCTGTTCATCTCAGACATACCCTCCTGATATTTATCTTAAGTCTTAACTGCCCTGTCGTTATCCGCAGTAACTCTTCTGTTTGTATCTATGTAACGTCATACTCCCATTTTACATTCTTTTCCGATTATGATTTTACCACAGCTAGGAAAAAACGACAGCATACTAAAAGTATATTTTTTCTGTAATGCATCAGCTCAATCTTCCGTTAAATATCCACTTATGCGTACCGATCTCATAACGCAGCTCATACATCACCCTGGTATCTTCAATCGTGGATGAGCATGTATATATGATCGATCCACCCTTTCCTATCGTCATTTCCTTCCTTCCATGAATATCATCAACATGCACGACAATAAGCTCATGTTCCGGTGTCTCATACCTGAACCGTATGGGCGTGATGTCTCCCTGTGTGGTTGTCATGCTTATCATCTCTATAGGAAACATTGTCTTTCCGTCCATCTTTTCAGAGGACGAGATTGAGAGTATTGAAACATGTGTCCGCTCCCGTATGGGTTTTAAGAGATATCACGGATACTTCATCAACGGATATGCTATCCTCTTCTCGATCAAGGTTGGCGTACGTGTAGGTGAGATACCTGCCCTCAAATGGTCGGATATCAAGGGGAACTACATTCACATCCACGCCCAGCAGCTCACCCACGATCGTAAGGGTGGAAAAGAGTATTACTTAGCCGAATATTCAAAGGATGAGTGCGGCGAATCCAGGGGAGGGCGGAGATTTCCACTTTCCAAAGAGATCAGGGACCTTTTAGATGAGATCAGAGCCTTGCAGGCACAGAAAGGAATTAAATCTGATCATATCTTCTGCAAGGAAGACGGTGAATGGATCAAGAAGGATGCGTATATAAGCTGCCTTCACCGCCTTCTGGCAAGCATGGGTTACGATATAACAAATAGCCATGCTTTCAGGATGAGCCTCAACAGCAACGCGCTTGATGCAAAGCTCCATCTCAGCCCTGCCAAAAGGGCCGAACTGCTCGGTCATTCGGTGGAGACGAACCTTAAATATTATACTTACGCATCCAAGGGAGATATGGATGATCTGGTGAATTTGTTCGACTCGGAAGGTCTGAAAGGCGCTAAAACACTGGAGGTGTCACCTGGGTGTCACCAAAATGTGGTTAAATTCACAAAAAGAAAAAGCACGGAACCCGCTAAATTCCAAGCTTTTTAATAAAATACAATCGTGCGGAGGATGGGACTTGAAGGGCTGAAAGCCCGAAAAATACAGTAAGAAAGGGGGTTCACGGCATCGACATTATAAGGGAACCCTATAGGGAACCCTTGATTTATTTAACTTTTGGACTTCCATATTCCCGTCTCATTGCTTCTGTAGATATCACCCATTGTTTGCCATACTTACAGGCATCTATTCCGGTGACAAGTTTCCCATAGGAGATAGCCTTACGAAGTGTACTTTCATTAAGTCCCCATAATTCGGTTGCATCCGTAAATGCCATGAGATTATCGAATGGAGTCTCTACCGTTTCTCCGTTTTCAAATAACTCATCACAAGACAGGTCAATATCATCATTCCATATGATACCGTAACCACCCGCGTCAACTTCAACACTATATAATAATGTGTCATCATTTTTTAGATTCCTGAAAATGGGCCACTTTTCAAACAGTGGCTTTAAATCATAAATCTTTGTGACCCCTTCAGCAAACTGAATACTAAGTCGGTAGTCCGGAATAACATTTACAGTTTTTACTTTGTGAAACATACGATTGGTCCTCCTTACTCAAGTGGGGCGAGTTTCTTAAACTCCTGTGTCTCCCAAATGTTCAGAAGATCTATCTTATTGAGTTCAATCCATTCTCTTACCATCATTAATGCCTTAGGAGGTAAATCCCCTTCAATTATCTCACCGGTTCTGATGTCAACCTCAGCCATATCATCACCATACAGCGCATGAATATGAGGTGGGTTATGCTCTGCCTGCTGGAAATACATTCGAATAACAATTCCGTAGAATCTTGATAGTATCGGCATAAGAAAAGTCCTCCTGCTTCGTCTTTGGTTATATTATATCACGATACCGTGATATTTACAATCTGAACCACAACAGGTCGTATACTCGAAGGGCTGAAAGCCCGAAAAATACAGTACGAAAGGGGGCTCACGGCATCGGCATTATATGGGAACTTTGGGAAAAAGAAAACTACTGAAAAATGTCTAACAATATACCAACTAAACACGAAAAACGACCGAATA
>ONTX01000438.1 GCA_900320825.1 uncultured Lachnospiraceae bacterium
GCAAAATGAACATTATAGTTACGGATCTTGAATGGAATCAGGCAACTCCCGGGGTGACGGAAAACGTCCCCCTTATTCCTTTTGAGATAATCGAAATAGGTGCGGTCAAGTACGGCGAGGGCGGAACACTTATATCAGAATTTTCCGAGCTTGTAAAACCCACCGTCTATAAAAAGATGCACAACTATACTTCAAAGCTGGTGCATCTGCAGATGGAGGAACTTGAAAAAGGCGGTCCTTTTGAAGAGGTGGCCGTAAAGTTTTTTGAGTGGTGCGGGGAAGACCCTGTTTTTGCCACATGGGGCCCCGGTGATGTAGCGGTCCTTCAGCAGAATCTGAGATATTTCGGACTGCCTCTAATAAATCCCGGACCTGTATCATTCATTGATGTACAGAAGCTTTATACCATAGTCACGGCGGGAGATGCCAAGAAAAAGAGTTCTCTTGAGCATGCCGTTGATCATTACGGTATAGAAAAGGACATTCCCTTTCACAGGGCCTTTGGAGATGCATATTACACCGCAGCGGTTCTCAGGAAAGTTCTTGAGATAAATCCGGATGTGATCAAATTCGTATCCTATGACACCACATTTCCGCCTCTTGATAAGGCTCATGAGATCAAGGAACAGTTTCCCACTTACGAAAAATACATCACAAGAGTTTTCGAGGACAGGGAAAAGGTATTTAAGGACAGAGGTGTTCTGGATACCTGCTGCTATGAATGCGGTAAAAGGACCAGGCGAAAGGTTAGGTGGTTTTCTGCCGGAGAAAGGAAATCCTACTGTCTGTGCGAATGTGAAAAACACGGACTTATAAAGGGAAGGATAGTCCTGCATCCTTCGGAAGATCCACAGGGCTTTTATGCGGTGAAAACCCTGAGGTTTGTAGATGAAAGTGATGCGGCAGCAGTCGTGAAGAAATACAATAAACTCCGTGATTACAGAAAACACAGGACTCAGGCCAAATCCGATGAAAGACTTTTCCGAGGAATTAAATAAGCTTCCCACAAGACCCGGAGTATATATCATGCGGGATGAGTCCGACACGATACTCTATGTGGGCAAAGCGGTTAATCTGCGTAATCGTGTACGGTCGTATTTCAGAAAAAATATCGGGCGCGGTCCGGCCATAGACAATATGGTGGAGAAGATCGATCATTTTGAATACATTGTGACCGATTCCGAACTTGAAGCCCTGGTTCTTGAGAATAATCTCATCAAGGAACATTCTCCCAAGTACAATACTTTACTCAAAGACGATAAGACCTATCCCTATATCAAAGTCACAACAGGTGAAGACTATCCCAGGATCCTGTTTTCAAGGACCATGAAAAGGGATCATGCAAGGTATTTCGGTCCCTATAGCAGCGCCCAGGCCGTAAAGGATACCATTGAGCTTTTAAACAGGATCTATAAACTGCGAACCTGCAACAGAAAGCTTCCTGCGGATATCGGTCTTGAAAGACCGTGCCTGAATTTCCACATTGGCCAGTGTACCGGTCCGTGCCAGGGATATGTTAATAAGGATGAGTACAGAAAACAGGTAGAAGGGGCTCTTGAATTTTTAAGCGGAAATTACGCACCCATAATAAAAGACCTGGAAGAGAAGATGGAAATAGCTTCCGAGGAGATGAAATTTGAGGAAGCGGCGAAGTACAGGGATCTGGCGGCATCCGTTAAAAGCGTGGCCCAGAAGCAGAAGATAACCGGAAATGTTGGAGATGACAGAGATGTCATAGGAATCTGCAGAGATGACGAAGATGTCGTTATTCAGATTTTCTTTATCCGGGACGGCAGACTCATGGGAAGAGAACATTATCACATGACGGATACCCTCAGGGGTTCGGAAGCCGCTGTTTCAGGAGACTTTATCAAGCGTTTTTACTCGGGAACTCCCTTTATTCCATCGGAGATCATGGTCAGGAACGGACCCGAGGATCTGGAACTTATCGAAAACTGGCTCACCGAAAAGGCGGGACACAAAGTAAAGATCGTGATCCCGAAGATCGGAACCAAGGAAAAGCTCCTGGAGATGAGTGAAGAGAATGCAAGGATCATTCTCCACAACGACAAGGAGAAGATAAAGCGTGAAGAGGCCAGAACCCTTGGAGCTGTTGAGGAAATAGAAAAGATCTTAAAAACTGACGGGCTTGTCAGAATGGAAGCTTTTGACATTTCCAATACAAGCGGGTTTGAAAACGTGGCTTCCATGGTGGTGTTTGAAAACGGTATTCCCAAAAGGAGCGACTACAGAAAGTTTAAGATAAAAAGTGTGGACGGCCCCAATGATTACGCCTGCATGAAGGAAGCACTCACAAGACGTTTTACCCATGGTCTTGCGGAATCCGGACAAATACCGGAAGGCACTCATTCAGGTACGGGCTTTTCCCATCTGCCGGATCTTCTTCTTATGGACGGAGGAAGAGGACAGGTTAATATCGCTCTTGAAGTACTGGATGCACTGGGGCTTGAGATTCCGGTATGCGGAATGGTGAAAGATGACCGCCACAGGACAAGAGGGCTTTATTACAAGAATGAGGAACTTCCCATCGACACAAAATCCGAGGGGTTTAAGCTCATAACAAGGATCCAGGATGAAGCCCACAGATTTGCCATAGAGTATCACAAGTCCTTAAGGTCCAAGTCTCAGACCAGATCCCTTCTGGATGATATACCGGGCATAGGTCCCGCAAGGAAAAAGGCACTTATGAAAAAGTACCATACCATTTCGGATATTGCGCAGGCCACCGAAGAGGAACTGTCATCCCTGCCCGAGATCCCCGAAGATGTGGCAAAAAGGATCTGCTCATATTTTAGGGAACTAAGGGATAAAAACGGATGATAATCGTGCAAAATCATGATAAAATAAATAGTTGATTTGTTTGATGAAATATTAGAAGAATGATTATGGATAAAGCAGAGGCAAAAATGGAAAAAACAGGTTTTGATTCCGCAAAATATCTTGAGCTTCAGTCGGCTCATATAAGAGAAAGGATCTCCAGGTTCGGAAAATTGTATCTGGAGTTTGGAGGCAAACTCTATGATGATTACCACGCATCAAGGGTATTGCCCGGTTTTGCACCCAACAACAAACTCCTGATGCTTGAGCAGCTCAAGGATCAGGCAGAGATAGTTATCGTTATAAGTGCTGATGCCATAGAGCAGAACAAAGTAAGAGGAGATCTTGGCATTACTTATGACCAGGATGTACTCAGACTGGTCAGGGTCTTCAGGGAACTGGGCTTTCTCGTATCAAGCATAGTCATCACAAAATATGCGGGACAGCCTGCTGCTGACAGATTCAGACAGGTTCTTGACGAGCATGAGCTTAAAAGCTACCTGCATTATGTTATAGACGGGTATCCTTCCAATATTCCTCTTATCGTATCGGATGAGGGATACGGAAAAAATGATTATGTGGAAACTTCAAGACCTCTTGTTGTGGTGACCGCACCGGGACCCGGAAGCGGCAAGATGGCAACATGTCTTTCACAGCTTTATCATGAACATAA
>ONTX01000437.1 GCA_900320825.1 uncultured Lachnospiraceae bacterium
TATGTCAAATGGATGGGGATGCTTAAGGCTGCGGATGATATGGGTGCAGCCATGATCGCAACCGGGCATTATGCCAATATCAAAAAGCTGGATAACGGAAGGCTGACGGTGAGTTGCGCAAAGTTTGCCGCAAAGGATCAGACATATATGCTCTACAGGCTTTCCCAGGAAATGCTCTCAAGGACTCTTATGCCTCTTGGGGAGCTGTCCAAGGAGGAGGTCAGAAGGATTGCGGAGTTTGCACATCTTCCTGTTGCGGATAAGCCGGATTCCCAGGAGATATGCTTTGTCCCTGACGGTGATTATGCAGGTTATATCGAAGACAATTACGATGGCGAGATCCCCGGTCCCGGTAATTTCGTGGATGAAGAAGGTAAGATCCTTGGTCCCCATAAAGGTATCATCAATTACACGGTAGGACAGCGTAAGGGTCTTGGGATCGCTCTTGGCGAAAGGTCGTTTGTAAAAGAGATAAGAGTAAAAGAAAATGAGGTCGTTTTATCGGATAACGATTCTCTTTTTACAGATTCCTTTGAATGCTCAGGACTTAATTTCATGGGCATTGAAAAGCCTGCAGTCGGTGCGGAGATAAGCTGCATGTGCAAGGTGCGTTATCACCATACCCCTGCAAAAGCAGTGGTTAAACTGACAGGTGAAGATACAGCTGAGGTAATATTTACCGAGCCCGTACGTGCAATAACTCCGGGACAGGCAGCTGTTTTTTATGATGAAGAAGGTAATGTAATAGGCGGCGGTACCATTAACAGATGAACAGATTAAGTGCCGAAAAATTAAAGAGTTTTTCAGAGGGCCTTCTTGAGTCAAGGCTTTGCTCCCAGCAGAGAGTTGACGTCGTGGGTAACGCGGAAAGTTACAGGCTGCTCCTTGAGGAAAACAAAGAAAAGATCGGGGCTATACAAAAGTCCAACACCGAATATTTCGATGATGTTATAAAGCCTCTCCTTAAAAGCAATGAGCTTCTTGATGACGAAACCGTAAAGCTGCTTGACGATTTCTGTGATTCCCTCCTTGTGGCATGGCCCGAGGAGGATCTTGACTTAAGTCTGCATTTTCTTATTTCGGAAATGCTCTATAAAGATGCACTGAAAAAAGGAAATGATGATGAGATAGTCCGTCACGCCGGAACTTTTATCAATTCCTGCTATAACAACTTAAACCGAGTGAACAGGGTAAAGACCACCCGTGAGTTTACCGAGTTTTTCAAAAATGCCGGATTGGAAGCTGCAGACGTTATCCTTTCATACCTTGATAAGGAAAAATATTCAAGGCTTAAGGAGTCTGAAAGTAAGAGGATATTCTTTGCCCAGTGCAGATTTTATAATGCTCTTTACGATACCTTTTATGCAACGGATGAAAAGGAAAACGAAGAGCGCATAGACGGTCTTGTGAGAGCGATAAACCTATCCTATGACGATTTCTATGTTAAGGATGTAGAAGGTTTTGACAGGAAAAAGCATATTTTCAGATGTTGCGAACATATGGGTCAGCTGACCGAAAACGGAAATCAGTGGCAGATGACTCCCGCCCAGTGTAAGAAGATCATGCCCTATATGGATGATCTGAAAAAAAGATGGGAAGAAGATCCCGAAGAAGGTGAAAAACATCTTCCCAAAGTTCATCTGGATCTTATCTATGCGAGAAATTCTTACTATTCGGGTAAGATGAAGATTGCGGACTACAAGGCATTTTTAATAGATCTTTATGATAAATATGCCAATGACGAATACGATATGTATTCCGTTCTGGCAAATCTTTTCATTCCCACGGAATATCTTTCCTTACTCGATGAGAAGAGGCTTGGCAGGGAAGATACCGACACTCTTCTTCGCATGTACGAGCAGATATCGGGATATGTTCTTTCTTCGAGAGGCAGCGGTTCTTTTTCCTTTATGATGGAATATCTCAATTCTTTTTTGGAAAGATTCATCGAGATACCCGGAAAGTTCAGTTTTGAGGAGATGGTTTTAAACTGTCTTGCCGCACTTCATCCCGAGTCATATATTCATTCGGTACAGACTGCACATATAGCGAGATGCATAGCACTTCATATCATCAGGATAAAGCCTCACAAGCTGGCGGGGATCTTAGACTGCGGTCCTTCAAATGATGTTTCCGGCAGAAGAGACGATACTCTTCAGACCATATACCATCTTGCATGCTGCATGGATGCAGGTGAGATTTCAGTGATAGATACGGTATTAACCTGTGGGAGGCGGCTGCTTTCTGCCGAAAAAAGACTTCTTGAGCAGGAAAACGGGGTGAGCGTATATCTGCTCAAAAAACATCATTTGTTTGATGATAAATTTCTTACTACGGAATCTTTTGGTATTTTGTATTCCATACTTGATATTTCCTCGGATATCGTCAGCCTTTATGAAGAAGGTCATGCGGTAAGGGATATCATCGAAAACAGACTAAAGAAACCAAATGAAACGGATCACCCGTCTGAATATGCATATGTCAGTTCCTTCATAGCAGGCAAGATCAGGCTGTACGAAGATATGTCCTCGATCCTAAGCAGAGGTAAGGACGACAGGTATCTTGACCTGTGGTACAAATTAAACGACGTTCAAAAGGGAGCAAAGCTTTCCCTTGACAATATGCTTGAAGGCTATGTTATCCGTACCAGAAGGATACGTGAACTTTCAGCTCCCCAGCCCGGTTCCGTAAGTATAGCTTCCGAGTATGAAAAAGTATTCTTGAGGCAGTTCAGCGAGATAGGACAGATTGCCGTTCAGAATAAGGAATTCTTATCAAGGGAGCTTTATCCTCTTACCTCATCGGATCATGACCTGACGGGAAATGATGCAGAGTCTTTGTACAATTTCTGTTTTGAACTGATGAACGGCCAGGATCTTGGTGATATCGACCAGGGACTTACATATTATGTTTCAAGAAGAGTCCTTGAGGATGTACATAAGAAAAACGATCCCGATATGCTGGTAAAGTGCCTTGACCTGCACATTTCGTCCTGCTATGAGATGGCTCACCAGGCAAAAAGAATGCATACCGCAGGGATCATTGTTGAAGAATACAGAAGCGAGGGATTGAGAGCCGCAAAGGAGATGTGGTCATTTGCGGAAAAGGACAAATTCCTGACCCTTGACGAAGAGAGCAGACAGCTGGTTCTGATTAATATGCGTTATGCATATTATCTGTATGAGACTGCATTTGATGAAGAGGGTATAAACGATCTGTTCATAGACGGTCTGATGCACGCATTTGATATGGCGGACGATCCTTTCTATACCGAAAACTCCGGTGATTATGACTGGAATTATCACAGGATCAGAAGCCTTGAATATCTGGGACAGTCTACGGAGTGCGGAAATGCCAGAGGATTTACGGAAAGCCAGTGCAAAACCATCGCTTCCCGAATGAGAAAACTGGATGAGATCATTGGCTCCGATGTTAAAAAGAATCATGAGATACTTCCGGGA
>ONTX01000436.1 GCA_900320825.1 uncultured Lachnospiraceae bacterium
GAAGGGAATACCGCACTTGTCAGAGCTGTGGGTATGCTGGATTCCCAGGAAAAGCCCGAGGACTGCGAAGGTTTTATCATACGTCTTGCCATGGATTCAATGGAAGAACTGGTAAATGATTCAGTCAGCGAAGACAAAAAAGCCGGCAGGATAGCGGAAAAAGCAAACAAGGTATATGACAAAGCAATGGAACTTGCAGAGTCCATGGAAAGAAGGGTGACTGTTAAAGAAGTTGCAGAGTTTTCCGGATTATCCGAAAAAACCGTGCGTGAAGCCATGAGACTTTCCGGTGGAGCCATTGAATGCATTGAGGATAATGAGGATAAGGAAGAATGAATTCTCTTGGTTATGAAGATTACAAATATTTCATGCAGGATGTTTCTTTCTTTTATGTGGGATGTAAATATACGCTTGGCGAGATAACAGAAAACGACGAGATCATCTATAAGTTCAGAAAACTCACTGCCGAGAGCATCCTTCCCAAATATACAAGGGATGACACACTTGAAAGTGTCCTTTATTATCTTGATCCCAAAGATTTTATCCTGCAGATCTTAAAGCAGATGAATGCCGAAGTACGTGTCAGCATTAAAAAGAAAAAGAAGAGTTTTTTCGGTAAGGAAACCGAGAAGTATTACACGGAATTTATTAAGATCTCAAAACTTGTACAGATGAGCGAAGATGAAAAGAAAGAATGCGGACTCCTTATTCAGGAACTTAAAGGAAGCAAGCTTGCTCTGATGACTGTCTGACTTAGCTGGCATTAAATTATCATAATCTGATTATTAAACGGGGATGACAAATGGACTTAAGTAAACTCAGTGCCTACGAAGTACTTGAAACATATGAGCTGGGAGATATCTTTTCCACCGGTTACAGACTTGTACATAAAAAAACCGGAGCAAAGGTAGCTCTCATTGTCAATGACGATTCCAATAAAGTATTTTCCATCGGATTCAGGACCCCTCCCGAGGATTCCACCGGTGTTGCCCATATCCTTGAACACTCTGTTTTGTGCGGTTCTAAGGAATTTCCCATTAAGGATCCTTTTGTTGAACTTGCAAAGGGTTCTCTCAATACATTCTTAAATGCAATGACATTTCCCGATAAGACGGTGTATCCCGTTGCAAGCACCAATGACTCAGATTTCAGGAATCTGATGCATGTTTATCTTGATGCGGTTTTTTATCCCAATGTTTATAAGAATGAAAGCATATTCCGTCAGGAAGGCTGGCATTATGAGTATGACGAAAACGGAAAACTGGGTATTAACGGAGTAGTCTATAACGAGATGAAGGGAGCCAGATCTTCAGCGGAAGACATCATATCCTCCGAGTCCATGTTCTCCCTTTTCCCGGATAATGCTTACGGTGTCGAGTCCGGAGGAGATCCCGACTGTATTCCGAGTCTTACATATGACGCCTTTCTTGATTTTCACAGAAGGTATTACCATCCTTCCAATTCCTATATCTATCTGTACGGTGATGTGGATATGGTGGATACACTCGATTTCATCGACAGAAAGTATCTTTCAAAATTCGACCGTCTTGAGATAGATTCTTCCATCAGAAGGCAGGATACATTCTCCGCACCTGTTAAGGTCATGAAGCAGTGTCCTTTGTCTTCCGGAGAAAATGCGGATGAGAATACATTTTTCTCTGTTAACTTTGCTTTTGATATTGATCCCGACATAAGGGAAAGGATTGCCTTCGATATCATCGATTATGCCCTTATGGCATTCCCCGGAGCGCCCCTTCGCAAGGTCCTTATTGAGCAGGGAGTTGTGGGAGATGCATACAGCAGGTATGAGACCTCTGTCCTGCAGCCTTTTTACAGCGTAATTGGAACTGATGCACCCATGGGCATGGAGACCAGGTTCGGAATGCTGGTAACAGAGACCATTGAAAATATTGCAAGAACCGGTCTTGATAAGACTGCCCTTAGAGCTGCCATCGATTCTTCGGAATTTCGTTACAGAGAGGCTGATTTTGGCAGATATCCCAAGGGACTTATGTACGGCCTGAATATGTTTGATTCCTGGCTTTACGATGAGACCAAGCCTTTTGAGTATGTCCAGTTAAATGATGTATATGCATTCTTAAGGGAAAATATCGATACGGGATATTTTGAGAAGGTCTTAAAGAAATACCTTGTGGGCAACAAGCACAGAAGCTATGTAACCGTAAGGCCCACAGAGGGCTTTATGGAAAAGAAGGAATCGGAGCTTCGCAAAAAGCTTGATCACATACAGAATTCCTTAAGTGATAATGATAAAAAGAAGATAGATGATATTTTTGCGGCACTTGAGAAATTCCGTGATACAGAAGATTCCGAGGAAGCCCTGAAATGTCTTCCCCTTCTTAAGAGAGAAGATCTTAAGAGGGAAGCTGTTCCCATCAATAATGAGATATCGGATCTGGGGGGCTCTGTCTTTGTATATCATGATGAGGAGACAAGAGGCATAGGTTATCTCAGGCTGGCTTTTAAATGCGATGCCGTGGGTTCTGATCTTATCTCATATATAGCGCTTCTGAGAGATATCTTAACCCTGGTTGATACTGAAACCCACAGATATGAAGAACTGGGTCCCCTTATCAATCTGTCAATGGGCGGTTTTGGAATATCCACCGAGTTCTACAATAAGGTTGGTGAATTTGATAATTTCATCCTGACATTTGAATCAAAGGCCAAGTTCTTCGAGAACAAGCTTGATGATGCATTTTCTCTTATCGATGAGATCCTTATGACATCACGCTTTGCCGATCTTAAGAGACTTAAGGAAGTTTTAAATGAGATCAAAAACAACCTTCAGTCCGCATTCCAGGGGGCTGGGCATGTGATCGCGGGTATGAGAGCCTGTGCATCTTTATCATATGCTTCCGCCACCAAGGATCTAATGGACGGACTTGAGTATTACAGATTTATCTGCGGTATTCTGGATGAGTTTGATGCCAAAGCAGGGGATGTGACCGAAAGTCTTCAGTATGTATTGGGTCTGATCCTTCGCCCCGAAAACCTGATAGTAGACTTTACCGGAAGCCGTGATACGGCTGACAGGATAAGGGAAAAAGCTCTAGATCTCAAAGGAAGGCTTTATACCGAAAGACACAGGCCTCCCAGAAGAGCTTTAAGACTGGTTAACAAAAACGAAGGATTTATAACTTCCGGACAGGTGCTTTATGTATGCAGGGCCGGAAGATATGACAGGCATGGCCTTAAATATAGCGGAGCGCTGAAAGTCCTTAAAAATTACTTAAGCTACAATTATCTCTGGGTAAATGTCAGAGTTAAGGGCGGTGCCTACGGCGTTATGAACACTTTCGGAATGTCCGGTCTTGCATTTTTTGTTTCATACCGTGACCCGAACCTTACAAAAACCGTCGAAGTATATGAAGGCGCAGCAGAGGATGTTGCAAACTTTGACGCGGATGAGAGGGAAATGACCAAACTTATCATCGGAACAGTCAGTGAAATGGACATTCCCATGTCTCCGCAGGCAAAGGGATCCAGAAGCTTTGCGGTTTATATGTGTGATGATACCTATGAAAATATCCAGAGGATAAGGGATGAGGTTCTTGACTGTACTCCTGAGGATATAAGGAAATGTTCCGAATACATCAAAGAATTCATGTCGGATAACAAGCTCTTTGTTGTAGGAAACGAAAAGATCATCACCGATAACGCAAAACTTTTCGGAAAGATCGACAACCTGCTGTAAGACAAACCCTGATACGGAGGATAATATTATGAGAAAAAAGAATTTATTTTTAAAGGTAATGGCACCTGCTCTTATGGGAGCACTCCTTTTGAGCGGATGCGGAAGTTCATCTGCAAACTACGATGGCGCTTATGCTACAAATACTGCTGCTTATGATTCCAAGGCAGCTGTGGAAGAAGCAAACTACGATGATTATGAAATGGCCGATTATGACTACGGTTATGACGAATCAGGTTCTACTTCGGGAGCAGATGTATCCACCCCTTCCGTTATGGATACCAGCCGTAAGCTTATAACTACCGCAAACCTTACCGTAGAGACCAAGGAATTTGATTCAATGGTTTCCGATATTGAAAACTATGTTAAGGCTAACGGCGGATATCTTGAGAGTATAAACATTTATAACGGCAGCAGATATGACGGAAGAGTTGTTGAAAGAAATGCAAACCTTACCGTAAGGATCCCTGCAGACAAACTTGACGGTTTCCTTACAGAGGTTGGGAATGCAGGAAATATCACAGACAGATCCCAGAGCGTTGAAGATATAACCCTCGGTTATGTTGATATGCAGGCTCATAAGGAAACCCTTCAGGGCGAGGAGGAAAGACTTCTTGAGCTCCTTAAGAATTCCGAGCGCGTTGAGGATATGATCGTTCTCGAGGATAAGCTTGCCAGCGTAAGATATCAGATTGAAAGCATGGAGAGCCAGCTTCGTACCTATGACAACAAGGTTAATTACTCAACCGTTTACATGAACATTAATGAAGTTGTGGATTATACTCCCGTTGTTTATGAAGAGCCTTCACTTGGTGAGAGAATGAAGGAAGGTTTTAATGATACCATTGATGATATCAAAGAATGGTGTGAAGACTTTGCTGTATGGTTCGTTTCCAATATTATTTACCTTATTATTTGGGGACTTATCATCTTCGCTATCGTTAAGTGGATCCTTTATATGGCATCCGATAATAGAGCAGCAAAGAAAGCTGCAAAACTTGCCAAGAAACAGAAAGCCCAGTATGAAGCTTATCAGAACACCATGAACGGCCAGGCTCCCGCGAATGCCCAGCCGGCTCAGCCTGCCCAGCCCCAGCCTGCCCAGTCCCAGCCCGCAAATCCTGCAGATAATTCTGATAAAAAATAAAGAAGCTTATATTAATTGGTATGTCACAGAAAAAATCAGGATTTGTCGGCGTTATCGGAAAAGCTAACGTCGGCAAATCCACCCTTATAAACAGAATAATCGGCCAGAAAATAGCCATCACATCCCCTAAGCCCCAGACAACAAGAAAAAAAGCAAGGGGTGTATTTACCGATGACAGGGGACAGATTGTTTTCCTTGATACTCCGGGAATCCATAAATCCAGGAGTAAACTGGGGGATTATATGATGTCCTCCGCATGGAGTTCGTTTGCGGATGCGGATGTGGTCCTCTGGCTTGTGGAACCTTCCGATCATTTTACGGATACTGAAGAGCTGATCTGCACCAAACTCAAGACCCTTGAGTGCCCGGTGATACTTGTTATAAATAGGACGGACACCATCTCAAAAGACAGACTGTTGGAGTTCATTGCTTCCTATAACGGTCATATGGATTTTACCGAGATAGTTCCCGTATCTGCTCTTAAAGGTAAAAATGTTGACGATCTTGTAGATACTGTCTTCAGATATCTTCCGGAAGGTGAGCCTTTCTACGATGAAGATACCATAACCGACCAGCCTGTTAAGCAGATCGCAGCGGAGATAATAAGGGAAAAAGCTCTTATGTGTCTTGGAGAAGAAGTTCCCCACGGACTTGCGGTTGCCATAGATTCCATGAAATACGACGGCGGCCTGTACAATATAGACGCCACCATTTACTGTGAAAGAGATTCTCATAAAGGTATGATCATAGGCAAGGGCGGATCCAAGTTAAAAGAGATCGGTTCGAAAGCAAGACCTGAAATAGAAGAACTCTGTGAGAGCAAAGCATTTTTAAAACTCTGGGTCAAGGTTAAAAAGGATTGGAGAGATTCCGACATACAGCTTAAGAATTTCGGATTCGATAAGTCACAGCTTTAAATAAATATCCGTTATGACAGATTTTTTTACATGTACCGGAATGGTCTTAAGGAGCAGGCCCGCCGGCGAAAATGACAGACTTATAACCCTGCTTGCAGGTACTGAAGGCAAACTTAACGTATTTGTAAGAGGCGCGAGGAGACCATCCTCGCGTTTTTCTGCGTCTTCGGAAAGCTTTGCTTTCGGCGAGTTTAAGCTTAGCCGCGGGCAGAGTGCTTATTATATGAATGATGCCGATATTTCCAATTATTTTGAGGAATTCAGATCAGATATAGAACTTGCGTCCTATGCTTCATATTTTGCGGAGATAGCTGATTTCTACTGCGTGGAGGGAGATGACGCAACGCCAATGCTGGGTCTTTTGTACGCTTCGTTTCTTGCTCTTAACAACCCTAATTTCTCACACAGACTTGTAAGATGCATTTTTGTACTCCGATCCATAGTGATAAACGGTGAATTCCCCGGGCTTCCGGCATGCAGAGTATTTAATGAGGCGGTTGTTGCGGCAGCAGAGCGCATTCAGAACGCGGATCTTAAGAATCTGTTTTCGTTTAAACTTACAGAAAATGCCGAGGATGAACTTTTCAGGCTGACCACTGATTATGAAAAGCGCTTTATGGATCGTCATTTCAAATCCCTTGAAGTGCTTGATTCACTGTGATAAAATTTTTATCTGTATGTAGTTTTGCATTACTTTTTATTCCAGAAAGGAAAAAGAACATGGAAAAGACAATGGAAAAGATCGTTACTCTTGCGAAAGGAAGAGGATTTATATATCCCGGATCCGACATCTACGGCGGACTGGCAAATACCTGGGATTACGGTAATCTCGGTGTTGAACTCAAGAATAATGTAAAAAGAGCATGGTGGCAGAAATTTGTGCAGGAGTGTCCTCATAATGTGGGTGTTGACTGTGCAATCCTCATGAATCCCCAGACCTGGGTTGCTTCAGGCCATCTTGCAGGCTTTTCGGATCCTCTTATGGACTGTAAAGAGTGCCACGAAAGATTCCGTGCCGATAAGGTTATCGAAGATTTCTGCGCTGATAACGGTATTACTCTTGAAAAGCCCATCGATGCTTTTTCTCAGCAGGAGATGATGGACTTCATTAAGGAAAAGAGCATTCCCTGCCCTACATGCGGAAAGCATAATTTCACCGATATCAGACAGTTTAACCTTATGTTCAAGACCTTCCAGGGTGTAACCGAGGATGCAAAAAACACCGTATATCTTCGTCCCGAGACCGCACAGGGTATCTTCGTTAACTTCAAGAATGTTCAGAGAACCTCAAGAAAGAAGGTTCCTTTCGGAATTGCCCAGGTAGGTAAGTCATTCCGTAACGAGATCACTCCCGGAAACTTTACTTTCCGTACCAGAGAGTTTGAGCAGATGGAACTTGAATTCTTCTGCAAGCCCGGTACCGACCTTGAATGGTTCCAGTACTGGAGAGGCTTCTGCCCTGACTGGCTCATTGCCTTAGGTATTAAGGAAGATGAGATGAGACTTCGTGATCACGATCCCGCAGAGCTTGCTTTCTACTCCAAGGGAACCACCGACATCGAATTCCTCTTCCCCTTCGGATGGGGAGAACTCTGGGGTATCGCTGACAGGACCGATTATGATCTCGGACGCCATCAGGAGACTTCAGGACAGGATCTTACTTATTTTGATGACGAGACTAATGAAAGATATCTTCCTTATGTCATTGAGCCTTCACTCGGTGCTGACCGTGTTGTTCTTGCATTCCTTTGCGCAGCATATGATGAAGAGAACATCGGAACCGAGGAAGCTCCTGATATCAGAACAGTCCTTCATTTCCATCCCGCACTTGCTCCCGTTAAGATCGGTATACTTCCTCTTTCAAAGAAGCTTAACGAAGGTGCAGAGAAGATTTACGCCCAGCTTTCAAAGAAATATAACTGTGAATTCGATGACAGAGGAAATATCGGAAAAAGATACCGCCGTCAGGACGAGATCGGTACTCCTTTCTGCATAACCTACGATTTCGATTCCGAGACCGACAACATGGTTACAGTAAGATTCCGTGATTCAATGGAGCAGGAGAGAGTTGCAATAGCTGACCTTGAGAATTATTTTGCTGATAAGTTCAGCTTCTAATATTAATCTGTGTATCCCGGCTGATGCCGGGATGCCTTTTGTATCGGAGATATTGAAATGAAAAAGTTTACTTACAACGAACTCAGAAATGCTTGGCTTGATTTCTATAAGGAAAGGGGACATGTGGATATCGGTGCCGTGTCACTTGTATCGGACGGATCTACCGGTGTTATGTTCAACGTAGCCGGCATGCAGCCTCTTATGCCTTATCTTCTCGGTGAAAAACATCCCAAGGGAACCAGACTCTGCAATATCCAGGGCTGTGTCAGAACAAATGACATTGATTCCGTAGGAGATAAGAGTCATCTTACTTTCTTTGAGATGATGGGAAGCTGGAGCCTTGGTGATTACTTTAAGGAAGACCGCTGTAAGTGGAGTTTTGAGCTTTTAACCCAGGTTTTCGGATTTGATGCAGACCACCTTGCTGCAACGGTTTTCGAAGGAAATGAGAATGCACCCCGTGATGAAGAGGGCGCTGCTTTCCGTGAAAAATCCGGTTTTAAGAAGGAGAATATCTTCTTCCTTCCTGCAGAGGATAACTGGTGGGGGCTTGAGTACGGACCCTGCGGACCCGATTCCGAGATGTTCTTTATCGATGATACAAAAGCTCCCTGCGGCCCTGACTGCAAGCCCGGCTGTCACTGCGGAAGATATACCGAAGTAGGTAATGATGTATTCATGCAGTATGAGAAGCATCATGACGGACACCTCACCCCTCTTAAGCAGAAGAATGTAGATACCGGATGGGGACTGGAGAGAAATTTCGCATTCCTCAATGGAATTGATGATGTTTATAAGACTGAGCTTTTTGCATCCGTAATTGCCAAGATTGAAGAACTCAGCGGTTATAAATATGATGCAGAAGATAAAAATACCCGTTCCATGAGGATCATTGCCGATCACCTTCGTACAGGTGTAATGCTCATCGGTGATGAGGCAAAGCTTCTTCCCGACAATACCGGAGCCGGCTATATCTTAAGACGCCTTATCAGAAGAGCGGTACGTCACGGAAGATCCTTAGGCCTTAACGCAGATCAGCTCCTTACCGTTGCATCCATTTACATTGATGATATCTACAGTGAGGGATATCCTCTTCTTGTTAAGAACAAGGATTATATCCTTGGAGAACTGAAAAAAGAGATAAACCGTTTTGAAGCAACTCTTGAAAACGGAATGGCTGAGTTTAAAAAGATCCTTGATACGGCAAAGAGTGCTGGTTCTTCAAAGATCGAAGGAAAAGATGCTTTCTATCTTTATGACACCTTCGGATTCCCCGTGGAACTTACCATGGAACTTGCCGAAGAAGCAGGTCTTTCAGTTGATGAAGAAGGTTTCAAGGCTTCCATGGCAGAGCAGAAGGCCAAGGCAAGAGAAAATGCCAACTTCTCCGCAAAGCTTGCAAGCCCTGCCGTATATGACAAGCTTGATGAGAATCTTAAGAGTGAGTTTATAGGATATGATGCTCTTGAGTCTGAGGATGTGATCGCTGCGATTGCAGGTGAAGAATCACTTCTTGATTCACTTTCCGCAGGTCAGGAAGGAACCATCATTACTTCAAAAACTCCTTTCTATGCCACTATGGGTGGTCAGAAGGGTGACACCGGTATTATTAAAACCCCGGATGCGGAGTTCGAAGTAAGTGAAGCCGTAAAACTTCCCGGAGGCAGGATCGGACATATCGGTAAGGTCACAAAGGGAACCGTTAAGAAAGGCGACAAGGCATCTCTTCTTGTAAATAAAGCAGGACGCAGTGCAACCTGTAAGAATCATACCGCAACCCATCTTCTCCAGAAGGCTCTTCAGGAGGTTCTCGGAGATGGCGCTCATCAGAAGGGTTCATATCAGGATACATTAAGAACAAGGTTTGACTTCAGCTACGGCCAGGCAATGACAGCCGACCAGATCGCTGAGGTTGAAAAAATAGTAAATGAAAAGATCGCAGAAGACATTAAGGTTGTGACCAATGTCATGGGCATTGAAGAAGCAAAGAAGACCGGTGCAATGGCACTCTTTGGTGAAAAATACGGAGATACCGTACGCGTTGTTAATGTGGGTGACTGGTCAATAGAACTCTGCGGTGGTACTCATGTCGCATCCACCGGCCAGATTGGATCCTTTAAGATCCTTTCCGAAAGCGGTGTCGCTGCAGGTGTAAGAAGGATCGAGGCTGTAACAAGTGCCAATGTCATCGCTTTTTACGAAGAGCAGAATAATCTTCTCAAGGAAGCCGCAAATGCTGCAAAGACATCGCCTGATAATCTTGCGGGACGTATCAGGCAGATGAACGATGAGATCAAGGCGCTTTCAAGCGAACTTGAATCCCTTAAGAGCAAGGCTGCAAAGGATGCTCTCGGAGATGTAACGGATCAGGTTGTTGAGGTTAAGGGAGTCAAGCTTGTAGCTACAGGTCTTAAGGGCGTTGATATGAACGGATTAAGAGATCTCGGAGACCAGACAAAGGCAAAGCTTGGCGAAGGCGTTGTTGTTCTTTTCTCGGAACTTGACGGTAAGGTAAGCATCGTTGCCATGGCTACAGACGGAGCGGTCAAGGCAGGTGCTCATGCAGGAAACCTTATCAAGGCCCTTGCTCCCATGGTTGGAGGCGGCGGTGGCGGAAGACCTAACATGGCCCAGGCCGGAGGTAAGGATCCTTCAGGTATCGAAAAAGCTGTTGCCGAGGCAAAATCGGTTCTTGAGTCACAGATTAAATAAGTAATAACCCCTCATAATAAGGAGTATACAAATGGGAACTTTTCAAAATATCGTAAATTCATACGGGCTTAAAAGTAACGGAACCAATGCCATAGACGTTGTAGGCGGTGTTCCCGTAAGGATCAATAACTATAAGGGTAATGCCACCGTTTATGTCTATGCAGGAAGAGACAGGGTCCAGTCAGTCATAGGCAAGATACGTGAGGCTGCGGCTGCTTCCGACCTCAGAAAGCCCGGAATATCGGGAGAGGCCATCACTTTTACATTTAAGAAGGCAAAGCTTGCCGTTGAGCATTATTCCCAGATCAGAAAGATCATTGCCGATAATGCAGCTGTTCTTACCGTCGATCAGTGTCCTTACTGCTCCATGAGCATGTGTGATATTGCGGGAATGTATAATTCAAGCTCTGCAAGAAGGATGCACAGACAGTGCTTCTTAAATCACAGAAATACCGAGATGGATAAGGTTATGAACTCACAAGGTAACTATATCACCGGTATCCTGGCAGCCCTTGTTGCAGCGGTTCTTATAGTCGTATTTGCAGATCTTCTGGTACTTGGAGCACAGAAGATATATTATATCCTTTATATCTGTTTTCCCCTATTTATTGCAGGCGCATTCAGGCTTGGTAAGGGA
>ONTX01000429.1 GCA_900320825.1 uncultured Lachnospiraceae bacterium
AACGGAATTGTAAACCTTGCCGTAGATCTCACTTCCGACACCGATGATACATCTGGACACTTCGGATTCGGATGAAAAATACTGGGGTGGCTGGATATCACTCTTGGTATAGATCTTCCAATACTCTTCATAGAGATTGAATTCAGGAACTATATCGATGAGCTCCATATTAGCCTGCCAGTACGAATGAAGGGTTCCTACATCCTTCCAGTACGAATTGAATTCATATGCGTAAAGCGAAGCACCCTTGTCCCTGCAGTAAGGAATGATATGCTTTCCGAAATCAAGATTTGCCTGATCCTTGAGGGCAAGCATTCCTTCGCGGAGAGTCTTCCAGTTAAAAATATAGATACCCATTGAAGCAAGGTTCGAACGGGGATTCTTGGGCTTTTCCTCGAAGTCGATAATCTTCCTGTCATCATCGGTGATCATGATACCGAAGCGGCTTGCTTCCTCTATGGGAACAGGCATAACGGCTATGGTAAGATCAGCACCCTTTGATTTGTGGAAATCAAGCATGACCTCATAGTCCATCTTGTAGATGTGGTCACCGGAAAGGATCAGAACATATTCGGGATTATAATTCTCTATATATTCCATGTTCTGGTAGATCGCATTTGCGGTTCCGGAATACCACTCACTTCCCTGTACGCTCTCGTAGGGAGGCAGCACACTGACACCTCCGATATTTCTGTCGAGATCCCAGGGAATACCTATACCTATGTGTGAATTAAGCCTGAGAGGCTGATACTGGGTAAGAACACCTACGGTATCAATTCCGGAGTTGATGCAATTGGATAAAGGGAAATCGATTATCCTGTATTTTCCTCCGAATGATACTGCGGGCTTTGCAACCTTGGATGTTAACACTCCCAGTCTTGATCCCTGTCCGCCTGCCAAAAGCATGGCTATCATTTCCTTTTTTACCATGTGAGCGAACCTCCTGATTTATTGTTTGAGAATACGTTTTCTTTCGCTGTACATCTGGCTTTTCTCATAAGATAAATTAACTATAACATTATAATCTGAAAAATTGAATAGTTTTCTTGAAAATTGTCTAACAATTTACAAACTTTCAGAAAAATCCACAAGATTTAGGGGAAGAGGAATTAAATAACACAAGAAAAATGATAATGATACAAATACTATTCAGGATATATGCCGTAAAAGAATGATCCGGCTCACTTACCGAAAGGGATATACTTCTTAAGTTTCAGGGTAAGACTCAGTGCAAGGGCGATCTTAAGGACATCGGGAATGATGAAGGGAAAGACACACCAGGAAAGAGCCGCAAGTATCCCTACGGGGCCTTTTGTGCGGGTATAGACATTTATAAACCAGGCCGTTCCGAATGCATAGCAGACAATGAGTCCGACTGCCATGGATAAAGCAAGAAACAGCGGCTTATTAAATCTTTCTTTTAAAACATATTCGAACAGCCACATAACAAGTGCGGTAAAAATAAAACCTATGATATAACCCCCTGTTGTCCCAAGAAGTGCTCCCATTCCGCCTTTAAAGCCCGTAAACACGGGAAGTCCCAGGGCTCCCAAAAGCACATAAACCAGCACCGACACTGTTCCTCTCCTGCCTCCGAGAAGTCCTGCGGCCAGAAATACGGCAAAGGTCTGAAGGGTAAATGAAACAGCTGCCGGAATGCTTATCCAAGAGCATATGACGATCAGTGCAGCAAAAAGGGCGGTATATGTAAGTTCAAGTGTTTTACTGTTTTTCATAAAAGGCATCTCCGGATAAATTGTTAACCAACACTCGGATTAGGTTAACATTTTAAAATCCGTATGTCAACACACAATATCAAAACAAAAAAGAGACCACTAAGTGGTCTCTTTTAAAGTGTCAATCGTGTTTGATCAGGATCTCATTCAGTACCGAGTTTTCCATCATTGTATCTCTGGACTATGTCCTGTATCCTCTCATTGGGATTGAGGAGATCGGAGATGGAAGAATCATGATTGAGAGTATCGATGATGTATGCGATGTATTTGCTGAGGTCACAGCTGATGTACCATTCCTTCTCAAGAAGCTCGGGAGTCTGGTAGATCAGGTTTGTGGTGAGGACTCTTGTGATAAGTCCCTTGCTGTATGCCTCATCGAATCTTGTAAGTCCGCCTGTGAAAAGTCCGAAGGTTGCAAATACGAAGATGTTTCCCGCATTTCTTGCCTTAAGTTCTGCAGCAACCTCAAGAACGGAATCTCCGGATGAGATCATATCATCAATGATTATCATATCCTTTCCGGCTACATCGCTTCCGAGGAACTCATGTGAGATGATGGGATTGCGGCCGTTTACTATCTTTCTGTAATCGCGCCTCTTATAGAACATACCCATATCAAGGCCCAGGACGTTGGCAATATAGATCGCTCTTCTCATTCCGCCTTCATCGGGGGAAATGACCATCATATGATCCGAATCAATCTTAAGTCCGTCATAGTGTCTGAGAAGTCCCTTAATGAACTGGTAAGGTGTCTGAACAGTCTCAAATCCGTTAAGAGGGATGGCGTTCTGGACTCTGGGATCATGTGCATCAAAGGTGATGATATTGTCAACACCCATATGTACCAGCTCCTGAAGAGCTATTGCACAGTCCAGAGACTCACGTGCACTTCTCTTATGCTGTCTGGATTCATAGAGGAAAGGCATTATTACAGTGATCCTTCTTGCCTTACCGCCGACTGCGGCGATTATTCTCTTAAGATCCTGGAAATGATCATCAGGGGACATATGGTTTTCATGTCCGCAAAGAGAATATGTCTCCGCATAGTTAAGAACATCTACAAGAATGTACAGATCGGTTCCTCTGACAGATTCAAGGATCTCTCCTTTTCCTTCACCGGATCCGAATCTGGGAAGCTTTGCTTTAAGAAGATAGGAATCTCTCTGATATCCCGAAAAAGCAAGTGAGCCCTTGTGCTCGCTCTCTCTTTCCGCACGCCACTTAACGAGATAGGAATCAACACGCTCAGCAAGCGGCTTACATCCTTCAAGTGTGATGATACCAAGTGATCCGACGGGAATACTTTCGAGATTTCTCTTTTCTTCATGCTTAGGCATAATCATCTCTCCTGTCAGGTTCTGTTTCGCAGGTCAGAACCGCTTAATTTAAAAATATCATATGAACCCGTTATACGGGAAAATATTCTGTCCGAATATGTATCTCTCAAAAGAGATAATTCGAGGTTCGTCGATATTATAACCGATTTTCTCGAATTGTACCTCTCATTAATTACCGAAAAAAGTTCGCTACAGGTGAAAGAATTTGTCATTTCTGTACCAAGATCGTCAATTATGAGGAGATCACACCCGTAAATTCGTTCTTTTATTATATCCGCATTGGGATCTTTTGAAAATTCGGAATCCGCAAGAGCGTCAAAAAATTTCTTGGAACTCATGTATATAACGCTGTGGTAAGACTTCAAAAGCTCATCTGCAATGCAGCAACTCAGAAAGCTCTTGCCGGTTCCCACTGATCCGAAAAACATGATGTTCCTGTATTCCTTATCGAAATTGTCGATAAAGTCCCTGCAGTATTCAACAGCCTTCATAAACTTATCCCGGCTGTCATCGTCGAAGATATCCGTACGCATACAGGAAAAATTATTATTCTTAAGAAGTTCCGATGCACCGAACTCCTTAAGAAGAAAGACAGATTCTTTCTGTCTGAAGCATTTGCATTTTTCAAAAACACCACCCGCAGTTTCAATACGTCCGGTGTCGCGGCACTTAGGGCATGTATAGATCATCCTGTCATATGAAGGATCGATGCCCTCTGAAGAAATGATCTGAGCACGCTTTTTTTTCAGATCTTCAAGTTCTGTTTTAAGACCTGATGCATCAGAACCCTTAAGCTCGGAAAGAGACGCCTTAAGCCCCAGATCCATGATGGCATCATCGATCTTCTTGAGTTCGGGACAGGATTCATAAGTCTTTGCAAGTCTTTCCCTGTAGAGCCTCTCATTTTCAATCCTTGTGCTCAAATATTCATCTGCTATCAAATCATAAGTCGAATTAGCAAGCGCCATTTTTTTTCCTTTCAGTGGCACAATACGTCACTGATTTTTTACTATCTTTTTTTCGAGATCATCGAAATCTATATCATCTCTCTGGGAAAATCTGTTGAAATTGTTTGAAGATTTTTCCCCTGCGGTATTAGATCTTGAGGATGATGACCTTGCTTTAGTCTTGTCGTGCTCATCATCGATCTGCCTGATATCACCGATGGTTCTGACACCTCTTTTTTTCCAGGACTCAAGGATCCTGTCGGCATACTGGAAACGGTTCTTCTCCGTTGCCATAACGGTTCTTTCGCATGCCTCAAGGATGATATCATCCGAAAAGCCATAATCAACAGTCCATCTGGTGATGTAAGAAACCTCTATCTCTGTGGGGGTATTACCTGTCTTCCCCA
>ONTX01000428.1 GCA_900320825.1 uncultured Lachnospiraceae bacterium
ATAGAGAGGGTGTAGTCCAGGGAAGGCGATGCTATACCCTGTAATTTCTGGTCACTTCACTAAAGCGGGGGAGTGACAATGAGACATTCCTTTCACACGTTTTATACATGAAATCTTATCATAACTTGCCAAAATATGCAAAACATATCATAACTTACTGGAATACCGAAAACTTATCATAACTCGGTAAAATGATGAAAACTTATCATAACTATTATACCCATTATACCCTTGACTGGTTTTACGACAGAGGGTATAATGGGTATAGCAAATTTGGGGGAAAATGTGAAAATGGATGATATATATAATAAGATAGCTGAGATAGAGCGAGAGATCGCGGTGTTGCCGGAGGGGAGCGTTGCGAAGAAAAGAATACGTGAAAAGGATTATTATTACCATAGGACAATGCATAACGGTAAGAGGGTTGAGAAGTATGTGAGTTTTGAAGAAGTTTCCGGACTAAAAGAGCAGATTGATAAAAGGAAAGCATTGGAAAAGGAACTAAAAAAACTGAAACTGGCAGTTGAGAAAGATAATAAGATCCCTGAATTGAAGAATCCTGGTTTTAGAACAAATGTAAGGATTGGTAAACAGCTGGAATCACAGATCACACTTACGAGAAAATTCAAGAAAAGAGAGTGCATAGGGTTGATCCGTGATTATATTTTTGGCCAGATACAAGACAGAGTTCTTATCATCTATGGGTTAAGAAGAACCGGAAAGACAACAATGATCCGGCAGATACTTACGGAACTTTCTGACGATGAATTCAAGAAGGCAGCATTTATTCAGGTTACAACGAATGATACGCTTGGAGATGTAAATGCAGATCTGAGGCTACTGGAGAAAGAAGGCTTCAAGTATATTTTTATCGACGAAGTGACCCTATTGGAGGATTTTGTTGAGGGGGCGGCACTTTTTTCGGACATCTATGCCAGCTGCGGCATGAAATTAGTCCTGTCAGGAACTGATTCCCTGGGATTTGCTTTTACAAGAGAAGAACAGTTATATGACAGATGTATGCTGGTTCATACTACTTTTATTCCGTATAGAGAATTTGAAGGCGTCTTGGGAGTCAGCGGTATTGATGAGTATATCAGATATGGTGGGACAATGAGCCTGGGAGGGATAAATTATAACTCGGATACTCCGTTCGCTGATTCTAAGCACGCAGAAGAATACATAGATACTGCGATAGCGAAAAATATACAGCATTCGTTGAAAGCGTATCAATATGGAGGTCATTTTCGCCTTCTTTTGAACCTTTATGAGCGTGGAGAATTAACCAACGTTATTAACCGGGTTGTGGAGAACATCAACCATAGTTTTACCAGAAGTGTTGTTGAGAGAACATTTAAGTCGCATGATATTTCAGTTACAGCATCTAACCTGCTAAGGGACAGGGAGGAACCGATCGATATAAAAGAGCATATGGATATGGAGGAGATCACATCAGGTATCATGAGGATGTTGGATATACTTAATAAAGAGGAGCAGTGTGTTGAGATAGAAGAAGATCACATGATACAGATAAAGGAATATCTGACGATGCTTGACCTTATCATGGATATCGATCTGGAATCGCTGCCGGAAGTCAACAGGAAAGGAAAAATCACAGTGATTTCCCAACCTGGATTGCGATACGCACAAGCAGAAGCGATTATTGAAAACATTCTTCTTGATGCCGGATTCCAGGAGCTGTCGGCGAAGGAGAGGAAACGCATTTTAGACAGGCTTTTGTCTGAGATACGGGGAAGGATGATGGAGGAGATCGTGCTTTTGGAGACAAGGCTTGCACATCCTGAAAAGAAAGTATTTAAGCTGCAGTTTCCGGTTGGAGAGTTTGACATGGTTGTGTGTGATCCTTTGAGTCTTTCCTGTAAAATTTTTGAGATCAAGTACAGCAGGGAGCAGGTTGCTGAGCAATATCGACATCTTAAAAATGAGGAGAAATGTGCTATGACTGCCCACAGATATGGTGAGATAATGGGTAAATATGTTATCTATCGTGGAGAATCAGGAAAACATGGTGATGTTGAATATGTGAATGTTGAAGAGTACCTTAAGTCTCTTGGAGAATAACTGCCGATACGAAGCTGTCGATACGAACATGATAGCTGTGTTGATGCTGCTTAAGG
>ONTX01000433.1 GCA_900320825.1 uncultured Lachnospiraceae bacterium
GAGGCATTCCATGACCATTTCCAAGGCGGTTTATGAGACCTTTCTGGACACTCTTGCAAAAGAACGTGTATTTATTCACAGATCCAATTCTTACGGTGCGGATATAAAACAGGAGGTTCACAACGGAAATATTGAGAAATTCTGTAAGATCCTTCCCGAAAAGATAAACTCGTCTTTTATTTTTGAACTGTCCCCGCAGATACCGCATTCCATTTACGGAGCCATGCTTGAAGCAGATGATGCGGTCATACTGGATTTTATGACTTCAAATAAGGAAAAAGTCATCTCAAAGCTGATCATGAATTATCTTCGTGAGACAAAGAAGATAAAGATCATTACAGAGTATATAAAGAACTCGTTAAATGAACAGATTATCTATGATCAGCTGCTTATCAATCCACATTATTCAAGATCCGCGGGACGTTTAAAAGGTTCCATGATGGCAAAAAAACTTCTTGCGGAAAATATAGAGTCTTCGACACCCGACGATTATACCATGCTCTTTCCGTTGGCGAGACAGATCAACAGGAGATTCATCATACACATCGGGCCTACGAACTCCGGCAAGACTTATCAGGCACTGGAAGACCTTAAACTCGCATACAGCGGTATATATCTTGCACCTCTTCGGCTTTTGGCATATGAACAGTATGAAAAGATGAACAGAGAAGGGGTGCCTTGTTCCATGATAACCGGAGAAGAGCAGATAATCATGCCCGGATCGTTTCATCAGTCTTCTACCATAGAAATGCTTGATCTGAATGAGGAATGGGATGTGGCGGTCATAGACGAAGCCCAGATGGCTGCGGATCTTCAGCGCGGAGGTTTTTGGACGAACGCCATTTTGGGTATCCGTGCGAAGGTGATCCACATTTGTGCTTCGCCCGACGCGGAGACAGCTTTAAAGAGAATGATATCATCCTGCTCTGACAGTTACGAAGTGGTGTATCATGACAGAAAGACTCCGCTTGTAATGGATGAAGAAGCGGCACAATTCACCTTCCCGAACGATGTAAGACCGGGAGATGCACTGATAGTTTTTTCAAGAAAGGATGTTCATGCCGTTGCTGCCGAACTTCAGCAGAAAGGGATCAGCTGCAGCATCATTTACGGATCGTTGCCATATGACGTAAGACACAGGGAAGCACAAAAATATGCCGATGGAGAAACGGAAGTGGTAGTTGCTACCGATGCAATAGGCATGGGAATGAATCTGCCGATCAAAAGGATAGTATTCCTGCAGACTGTAAAGTTTGACGGAAATTCAGAGCGTACCCTGACATCGTCCGAAGTAAAACAGATAGCCGGAAGGGCGGGGCGATACGGATTATATGATACGGGATATGTCACCTCATACTATGATTTTGAGATCATAAGAAGCCTTCTGGAAAGCCCGCTGGTTCCTATCAATAAAGTTATGATAAACATCCCTGAGGATTTCCTGGAAAAAGAAGGAACCGTATCGGCCATCCTGGAGACATGGAATAAGATACCGGCGGCAAGTTATTATGATAAAGGAGATATATCCGAAAAGATATCAGTGGCAAAGGAACTTGAGGATATTGAAAATAATAAGGAACTGATAAGAAAGTTTCTCAGGATACCTGCAAATCCGGACAATAAGGAGACTTTCCGCATATACGCCGAATATTATATGATGGCAGTTCGCGGTATAGAACCGGACATTTATCTGACCATGAGAGAGTTCGATGCCGAAAGGGTAGACGATAAGGAACCAAATGCCTTACAGAGACTCGAGACAGACAGTGCTGTTTATGATTTTTTATATGCATATACCAGAATGTTTGGAAATGCGGATGATCTGAGTTATATATTGGAAGGAAAAAGAAGGATATCCGATAAGATGTTTGTCATTCTTGACAGACAGGAACTCAGTCGTCGAAAATGCAAATATTGCGGAAGAGAACTGGGGTGGACCTATAAGTACAGTCTGTGTCAGGAATGCCTTCGTAGAAACAGGATACGCAGAAGACGGTAATCTTTGAAATTGTGGCGCAAATAGGTTATAATGTAATGCGTGGTATATCAACTTTATACGGAGGGAACACATAGTGTGTGGAATAGTTGGATATGTAGGAGATAAGCAGGCAGCTCCCATATTGCTTGAAGGACTGTCAAAGCTTGAATATAGAGGATATGATTCGGCAGGACTGGCTGTAAGAGACGGTGACAAGAAGGTTAAGATTGTCAAATCAAAGGGCAGACTCTCGGGACTTGCCGAGAAGACTAATGACGGCAAATCTCTTAAGGGTAACTGTGGTATAGGTCATACCAGATGGGCAACACACGGAGAACCTTCAGAGACCAATGCTCATCCGCACGTTACCGATGACGGAACGGTTACTGCTGTTCATAACGGTATTATAGAGAATTATCAGGAGCTTAAGGAAAAGCTCTTAAGGCATGACTATGAGTTTTATTCACAGACCGATACCGAGGTTGTTGTAAAGCTCATTGACTACTATTACAAGAAATATAAAGTAGGACCGATAGATGCACTTGCAAAAACAATGGTACGTGTACGCGGTTCTTATGCGCTTGTTGTTATGTTTGCGGATTATCCGGGAGAGATATATGTGGCAAGAAAAGATTCTCCCATGATCATAGGCGTCAGGGACAAAGAATGCTTTGTTGCCAGTGATGTTCCCGCAATCTTAAACTACACAAGAGATGTTATCTATATAGACAACCTCGAGATGGCCAGACTCTCAAAAGACGGAGCTGTTTTTTACAATCTTGACGGCGATGTGGTTGAAAAAGAGACAACTCACATTGACTGGGATGCTAAGGCGGCTGAAAAGGGCGGCTTTGAGCATTTCATGATGAAGGAGATCTATGAACAGCCCAGAGCAGTGGGAGACACGATGGAGTCTGTACTCTCGGACGGAAAGATAAATCTTGATAACATCGGACTTACCGATGATATCATAAAGGATATTTCCGGCATTCACATAGTGGCATGCGGTTCGGCTTATCATGTGGGTATGGCTGCACAGTACGTCTTTGAGGATATGGCTCGGATCCCCGTAAGAGTAGAGCTGGCCAGTGAATTTATATACAGAAATCCTTTGCTTGACGAAAAGGAACTTGTTATAGCCATTTCCCAGTCCGGGGAGACGGCCGATACACGTTCTGCAATAAGGGAATCCAAAGCAAGGGGCATAAGGACACTGGCAATAGTAAATGTTGTCGGAAGTTCGATCGCAAGAGAAGCCGATAATGTGTTCTATACACTTGCCGGACCGGAAATAAGCGTAGCTACAACAAAAGGCTATACCACACAGCTTGTGGCATCTTATCTTATTGCCGTGCAGTTTGCGAAGGTTCGCGGAAAGATCGATGAAAAACAGTATAACTTTTATATCAATGAGTTAAAGACCATTCCCGAAAAGATAGAAAAGATACTTGACGATAAGGACAGGATCCAATGGTTTTCGGCAAAATTTGCAAATGTAAGGGATGCATTCTTCATAGGAAGAGGCATCGATTACGCGGTTTGTATGGAAGGAAGCCTCAAGCTAAAGGAGATATCCTATGTTCACAGCGAAGCATATGCTGCAGGTGAACTGAAGCATGGCACCATAAGCCTTATCGAAGACGGAACACTGGTTATCGGTGTAGCGACTCAAAATGAACTGTATGAAAAGATCATCAGCA
>ONTX01000427.1 GCA_900320825.1 uncultured Lachnospiraceae bacterium
GTGAACTTGAATATGATCGACATCGGATCGCCCTTTGTCATGTCTAAGTCGGTTCTTTTCGCTGACATATCCGTCCTCTGATGATTAGTCCCGCACATTATAGGACTTGAAAAAGAAAAATAATATCACATGCGTTGTAATTGTGTTTGGCTCGTTTCAACATTTAAGACTGCGGATGTAGGTTAAGCATCAGACAGGGCCCTGATTGGTGATTGGGTTCACGGCAAAGTCCTTGTCGATTCTATTCTTAAAGGCTCTCTGATATAATTTCCGTATCTGAAGTATCCGAACCGTTTTCAGGCAGACGTCAGGAGCTTAAAAATGGCTGATCAGAAGAAAAAGCTGAATATTATGGCTTTGACGGGTTTCATACTCGTCATCTTATCGCCGGTCATCTTCTTATTAGTTATGGAGATGAGCAGCCACAGGAATTTGAACAACTATGATCTCATAAATGCGTTCTCCGACTTATTTATAACGTGTGTTGTTCTGTTTCCTGTGATCGGACGTGTTTTCTCGGTCATAGGACTCATTGTTTCAATTGTCAAAAAACAAAAAGGCAAAGGATTTGCGATAACGGGGATCGTAATAAGCGAGATCGAATTCCTGATCGTAGTCGTCATGCTTTTCCTGTCGATCATCATTGCGCTCTGCGGAGATGTCAGACCTGCTATCAGTCAATCAGGCACATATGCATAGTGTGATGTAAAACAAACACCCTGTCCGGGCTCTGTAATTGCTTTGGCTCAAAGGAGAACTGTTATGAAATCAGATATAGAGCGGATAAAAAGAAAGAGAGGCAGAAGGAAGCCGTCTGAAACGTGAGTGCTATAATGGAACAGGATAAGGGAGGAATTTATATGACCGGACGTATAAGAGTATCTTTCACGGTCTTTCTTTTGCTCATGGCTGTCTGTCTATGCGCGTGCTCGAGCGATCCGAAAAAACAGTTTGTGGGCACCTGGGACTCTACCGGTCCGTACAGTGACAGCGTCACCGTGACCTTCAACGCAGACGGCACTTTCAAATGGGTGCGTCACTATACCGGTAGAGATTTGGCTACTACCGGAAGGTATGAACCTGATGAGAAGGAACACTATCTTACGATGTATCCGGATAAGGACCCGAATGACAAGACCCCCTTTAGTGAGAATGAATGGGGCTTCAGATATGTGGTCACTTCTGACTACATTACCTTCTACAAGATGTATTCCGAAGAGCCCGTTTATGCTTTTCAAAGGCAGAAGTAACAGATGAAGAAACATTTTGCATTAATACTGGCTCTCTTATTGACCGTTGTCTCCTTATGCTCGTGCAAGATCGGGCCGCCTTCGGAGAGGGTCGTCGAGAGTATAGTGGAAAAGAGTATCCCCGAGCAGGCACACTGCGAATCGGTAAGAAACGAAAAAGAGCACGTGTATTACACCTTCAGATCAGATCTGCGCGATCTGACCTTTGAAGTCATTGCGTTTCAGAACCAGACGGGATTCGGAGGCTATTGGGAGAGGATCGACTATTCCAAGGCAGTCCGCGAACACTACAAGAACGATCTGTACGCAGAACTTAAGTCTTGCCCTTACTTCAGAGGCAGGAAAGAAGATGCTGAAGGAAACTACCCATTCGAGTTCAACTACAGATCAGATGAGGACGCCCGCAAGATCGCAGGTGTGATCGCGAAGCTCAACAAGATCGTCTCAGACCAGTTCAAATACACTCCCGATGCCGACCTGACAAGCTCGAAGATAATGTGCTTCAGGATGGAGATACTCAAAATAGATCAGAGCAAAGACGATGCCGTCATTTACATCCTGAACGGAACAGACGGTGAGGACGTTATCTATCAAAAGATAGTCCAGGGCAAGCAGGAAGCGTCCTGATATCTGTAATTTATCTGCCCCTTTAGCATAATTTGTCTGCTTTTGCATGAATTTCAGGCATGCTAATCTGATTGCGTAGTTTCTTGCCCCTCTCAGATCCAAAAGGTGGACAGGCATATGAAGAAGATCATCACTGCTGTTGCGATACTGATGGTGCTCCATGTTGCTGCTTTGGGAGTACTGTCTTCGGTTTACCCTGTAAGTCACCGTCTTGACAGAACGTACGGCGTCGATCCTGATGTCGAATACTTTGAATTCACCACCGAAGGAGGCTTTGCAGGCGGCTTCCAATACACAGCCAAAGTGTATCAGGATGCCATGGGTTACCACCTCTACTACAAAGACCGGAATAACTACGAGAGGACCTTTACCCTTACAAAGCTCGAATATCTCCAGGCCACTGCCATAAGTCAGGAAGATATCGATGCAATGATGTCTTTTAAGGGACAGCAGATCTTTGACGCGTACAGGACAACCGTAAAGATCAAGTTCAAGGACAAAGCTGAGACTGAGATCCCCGAAAAGATCTACGATGCCTCCAGATACAACTACCCGATGCAGAACGTCCTGCAGCTCGTCACGATCAAGAAAGAAGGGCAAGACAACGATCACATGGCAAGGATCAACAAGCGCTTATACAGCTACTATCTGAAAAAAACGGCCGATAACTACGTCTTGAGATACAGCAGAAAAACATATAAAAGAGGCGACTGGGACAGCTGGATGTTCTTCTCAAAGGGGCTCTTAACGGCTAATCAGGAACTGCTCGACTTCGAGGA
>ONTX01000425.1 GCA_900320825.1 uncultured Lachnospiraceae bacterium
TACCGACATTTATGATGAGATAGAAAATGCCATGAACAGGCACAGTGTAATTGCTGAGCCGACCGTTGATGAGATCCTTGCCATTGAGAAGGAAGCAAGGGCCAATGCACACATAAACTGATACGGAGGATATTTATTGAAGTATCTTACCGGATATGCGAAAACAAACGGACATGTAGTCCTTGAAAAAGCGGATGTAAAAGGAATTAACATCGCACTTGCGGTATGCGGGGATCTGGATCCTGCAGAAGATGATGATTCTCTGCGTGTAATCGGACGTACTAAAGGGGCTCTTGCCTCTTTTTTTCAAAATGAATTTACCGCAGGGATAATGAAATACGGGGAAGATTATCTCTCGGCAGCTTCTTTTGCATATTCTACAGCACCTGCAGCTGAGACTCCCATAATAGGCCCGGGATGCGCATTTGGAAAAGGCTGTGCCGGAATACTTGCCGCAGGTTCCAAAGCATATGTCTGGGTCACGGAAGGATCCGGGATGTGCATAGTAAGGCTTGCAAGGGTGTTTGGGAAAAGCAGATTCGTAAGATGCATCTCTTCATATGAGGGCGGAGAGGATGTACTGGAGCTGGTACCGGGAAGTGTGATCATCGCCTGCCCCGAATGCTGGACCGCGGAAAGCGAGGCAGAGAATACCGGCAGGATGGGCAGATGTATAAATGCATCATCACCTACTGAAAACATCGCTGTTTCTGTGCTTTCGGATGAACACATTCCCCTTTTTGACCCGGATGAGATAGCTTCCGATGAAGTCTTTGACAGGAGACTGTCGGAACTTAAAGGTGAAGGCTTTGAAGGCTGCATAGCATCTCTTTTGGTTAAGTAAAGGAAAAGTAAATGTTCGGATATGATGAAGAAAAACTTATAGGAAGCGGCTCCTTTGGAAATGTCTACAGAGTTAAATCAAAGGGAGAGTACTACGCCTTAAAGGAAATGAACGATAAAGCCATGCGTGACAGGGAGGCTGCATTTCTTAAGCTTTCAGATCACCCTCTTTTCCCGAAGTTCATTGATTCCTATGACGAGGGAAAGTTTTTTATCCTTGAAGAATATATATGGGGAACGCCCTTTGATGAATGCATTAAAAGAAGAGGGGGCTTTGGTCAGCCTGAGTGCATGCGTTTTGCCATAAGCATTGCAGATGGCATAGCATACCTTCAGCAGTCAGACGGTAACATTTTATTCAGGGATCTTAAGGCAGAAAATCTTATTTTGCAGCCAAACGGGGAGATAAGGCTGTCAGATCTTGGTGCCGCATGTTTTCTTGAAGAAGCGGACAGATCAATTGCGGGAACTGCGGGGTCAAGTGCTCCCGAGCAGTTTGAAAAAGGCTCCGCACAGGGGATGTACTCAGACGTATATGCCTTCGGCAAACTGCTTTATCATATGCTCACCGGCAGCAGAGCACCCAAAACAGACAGAAGTATTTCCCTTAATAGCGCAGGAGAGGGATTTTCCGCAAGCCTTGATCTTATCATCAGACAGTGCACTTCACCGGATCCTTCTCTCAGGATACCGGATATGTATTCGGTGCTTCAAAGACTTGTGGATATAGCCACATGCACCCCCCGGCAGTATAAAAAACTTGAGAAAAATGCAAAGAAGCTTCTGAAAGATTCAGAAGCCTCTGCAGCTGTCACATATTCACGAAATATCCAGTCTTGAAACGGATGGGGTTTATCAGGGTCCTTTTTTGATATTATCGTTTTTCTTCGGGGATGCGCTTATTGAATTTCTCCTCTTTTGTACATTTTCATGGTTATTGTGTTTTTGAGGGTTTGCGGCATCTTCCTGTCTCTTAAGTTCTTTAAAGCTGATGGAATTGGATCTTTTCCTTCCCTGAGCGGCCTGGGCCGGACCCCCCTGAGCCTGTATAGGCTGATTAACATCCATGAGGTCTTCAGCGGTAAAATCGGACATCTTCTTGCCTTTGTCGAATCCTTTGGAAAAAGAAGCGAGCATGTCTGTTTTCTGCTTTGAAAATTCCTGAAGATCTATGGACATGTTGAATCTGTCCTCACCATAGCCCTTGGTAGCAACAAACCATCCGGTATGGGTTCTTTGATAGATCTGTGATGCCTGATCAAGTGTGTCAAGCATATTATCCAGCCTTTCAAGGGTCATGCTGTCTTTGTCCATTTGCGCGAGATTTTTGAGAGCGTTGTGCATATTGTTGTATTCATCACCGTTTCTGTGACCTGCCTTGGTCATGGTCTCAAGAGCCTTAAGCTTTTTGTCTGCCTGCTCTGAGAGGTTCTTGATCACAGTTTTGAGATCCTTTATCCTGCCTTCAAGCTGCATTTTGTATTCAGGTGTTTTTTTGAATTCGTCTCTTTCTTCCTTGAGGATGTCACTGCTTTTTTTGATACAGTCAAAAAATACCCGGGAGCCTTTTTTGAAATCCATGGGACCGTCACCGAGGGTTTTTGTTATACTAAGTTCTTCCTCTGAGGGAGTGTGGGGCGGAAGACCGAATGTCTGGAGAATGGTGTCTGCAAACATTCTGCAGGTTCTTCCGTTAGCGTCATCGAAGACGTGCTCTGAGAGGGTCATCTGATATGCATATGCGGCAAGCTGTATGGCCTGGGATTTTCTAAGCGCTTCGTTTTCGGTTTTTTTGATCTGATTCATGCACTGAGCAATCTTGGAAAGCGTTTTTGCAAGAGCCTTGGGTGCAACAGCGGGTCCGGGACCGTGGATTTTTCCGGCGCTGATTCCGCAACCTCTGATCTTGCCTGCATTTTCTAATTCATCGATCCTTGCGCTTTTATTCAGATCCGTAAAAGCATTATAGAGGTCAGCAAATGAGATCTCATCTTTACTCTTCAGGCCTACGGAATGCATTCTTGCATGTTCTGCACAGATATGGAATGATGCACTTTTTTGAAGAGCCATATCAAGTTCCTGCTGAAGCTGAGGATTCTGGGCATTGTCAGGATTCTGGCTGGCATCGCCTATGATCCGGCTTGCCAGCTTAAGGGTACCTGAATTGCCGTACCTGCCACCGTATAACGAACGGATGCTGTCTGTTGCGGGATCGTATTCTTCAAGATTTTCAATGCCGGGGATCGGCTCTGTGGGAAGTTCGAAACCGCTTTCTGAAATATCATAGCTTTCGTCCTTATCACGATCTGCCTGCTCACCACCAACCATATCTATAAATTTCTTGTTTCCAAAATCTTTTACGGCAGATTCCAGGCTGGCTTTTTGACGTTGTTTGATGTTCAGGTCTTGGAGATCATCAGCCATTGAATCAACAACATGATCCATGTATTCTTCGACAATGTCTGCAATGTCGGTATTCCCACTTTTTTTCATTCGCTTGTTTAGCCACTCGTCGACATTGTCTGCAGCCTCCTGGAATTTTCTGTCCATTAATTTGTATGCGGCCCTGGGGCTGTCGACATAGCGATAAGAGGCAGATTCTTTGTTTATTTTGGAAACGCTCTCCATGGTTCCTTTGAGCATATCCTTGAGTGCTTTAAGATCGGCATCTGTTATTGGTTTGTTATTAAAAGTAATTGGCATATCCTGATTCCTTTCTGTACCGGATTTGTTATTTGGGGAATTTTGAAACGGCGAAACCGTCCCCCTGTTTCATCTGTTCTTTGCTGTATAGGCTGCA
>ONTX01000424.1 GCA_900320825.1 uncultured Lachnospiraceae bacterium
ACCGGCGAAGGTGTCGGAACCGGTTCTTCAATTACGATAATCGGATCGGGAATCTGCCTCGTGATCGTTGCGCTGGTCATGCTCGGAATCAAGAAGATCGGGGAACTCGAGAAATAAGATTTCCCGTTATTCGGACAACCTGACATAAACCGTCCCATCTATCATGTTTACAGATCTGCTTTGTGGAAATACTGTCAACTCATCAGTGATACCACTAATTAATTCAGCATCAGCCTCCTGGATATTCATCGGATAGTTCATGTATTTTTCAATATAGCTATCTATGGAGTATGTAATTGCGAAACTGCTATACCAGGCACAACCGTCGTAGTCAAAGTATTCATTTCTGGTAACTAACGGGGAACGTGACAGATCACCTATGAAAACCACGGGTGTTTCGGACACGATATATCCGTCAACTTGTTCGATTCTGTCTATTACCCGCGTCATTAACGCATATGTCGTTTTTTCTTCAAGGTTTTTCTTCATGTAAACTCTATTGGCAAACATGAAATTTCCAAATATGAAGCAGAGCAATATGATAAAAGTAGAAGCGACAAGGCCTTTCTGAAATCCTGTGCTTTTATCAGTGCCGGAATCAATATATTTTTGAACAACTATTGCTCCGATTAAACAGCAATAAATAGGCGAGCAATATATCAAATCATGTCTAAGATTTGCAAGAACAAGAATAAAACCTGTCGCAAATGGTAAAAACAAACACAGTATTATTATCAAGTATGCTGATGCTCTCTTCGTTTTTCGCTGATTCATAACCGATAGTGTAAGCAGGAGCCCCAGAATAATCAAAAGGATAAGAAAAGCAGAACCCAGATATGAATTGTCACCGGAAATATTGGATATATAGAAAACCTCAAATTGAAAAGCGTTTAATATCCGGTTCCATAAATCTGCACTGAAAACAATCAATGCATTATTCGGAGAATTCTCCAGTCCTGAAGCTGCCTCGTCCAATCCATATATAAACAATGTTAGTTTATAAATTGCAAAATAACTAATCATGCTTGAAATAATGATTAGAGTATTTGCGAAAAGTTCTTTTAATGCCAAAGAATAGTCTCTGTCTGACAAAAGGTCAGATACAGTTTTAGCAATTATGATAACTGCAGCAATCTGAATATAAGCCTGATAAATACCTAGGCTGATCAGAAAAATCAGAATTGAGAACCATTTGTATTTTGGTATTCTGTATATCACATACAATGCTAATGAAATAAAAAACAACGCTAAAGAATAGCATATGACATCCTCAACATATGTCGCTATTAAAGCGATAAGAGACCTGTTAGAAAGAATGCACGCAATGGTCAGCAATTTAATAAATCTGTTTTTTATATCAAGAAAAGAAAAAATAAAATGGAAAGATACTCCCATAATTATCAATGAAACTATCCCGTTAAACCACGGAATAGCCAACGGACTGATCTTGAAAATCAGCACACTGCAAAAACGGCCAAGTGTTATAAGATACTTGTCATATATTCCGGTCATTTCAACAACTGAATCATGAGACAGGTCCAAATTCGAAAAGGAAAAACCGTGAATTATAAACCCAATTATTAAAGTTGCCATAACAGAGAATAGAACCTGTTTGCTTTTAATGCTTAAGCGGTTAGTCATGTGCTCACCTCATTAAATATTCATAGAACGAGAAAGAACTCGCTTTATAAGATCACGCATTGCAGGATCCTTCGAATAGAACAGGAAGAAGAATGCATTAGGAAGGACTGCGCAGATCAGGACTTTGAGACCAAAACTGATATATACACTCGGTAGCTTTACCAATTCGCAGACGAAATAACATACTCCACAAAGGAGAACAAAGATAAATGCATTAAGAATATAGTTCGTGAAGTACTTTCTTGGAGAACACTTGAAATACTTCTTGAACAGAATCATGGGTTCTTTCCACCATGCGTATACCATTCTTGAGATCACAGTAGCGATCAGAACTCCCGTCATTCCCCAGAAATATCCCAAAAGAATTGACAGGATGAGATTTACTATTGCCGTAACAGCAGATATGTGACGCGTCTCACGAAACATTCCGACCGTTTCCCTGAATGCCCATATCGGCTGCCTAATGTTGCTGGTGTAGAAATTCAGAACGATGGCACCGACTGTGATAAGTGATATAAGATATTCTGATCCGAAAGACAGCTCGACAAATCCTTGGAACAGACACATGAAACTGATCGAGCAGAATGCTGTCAGCCAGAAATTGGCTTTTTCCATTGTCCAGTATACTTCAATCTTTTTCTCTTCAGACGTATCCCTGCTTGCGATCATGTTCCCGAGACTTGCCTTGATGCTCGTGAACACAATAGTAAGTATCGAAGTGATCGCAACGATCATCATCTGATAGTTGGAATAATGGCCGACAAGGATCGTTCCAGCAAATAAAGAGATCAGGATGCTGTCGGTGTTATTCTGAATCGTTCCGCAAAGTCTGTATAAGAAAAGATCGAAAACATTTTTCCTGATCTCTTTCTTATCTTTCTCGGAAAGTTTTTCAGCAGTTTCTTTGAGATACGGATAGTGTTTTCTGGCTGCGATATTCTGGACGATATTGCTGACGATTCCCGTGACGGTTCCGCCTATCAGATACACGATGTAGTTTCTGAACATAAAGAGAAGTATGGTCTGCACAACGAATGCGACCACGCGGAAAATCATCGTGTATCTTTGGAGAATGTAGTTCTTCTGATCTGCAGTAAATAATGTCGTTCTGTAGATGAACAGATATGTAATGACCGTGTTGGTCAGGATCAATATATAATAAACTTCAAGATTGGGAACCGGCGAATCCAGTTTGACCACGTACGGGAGAACTGGAATAAGGCATAATCCGATTGCAAGCACTGCGCCTGCAATTACCAGATATACCTTCCTGAAGAAAGACACCATCGCAGCGATCTTCACGGAATCTTTTTCTGCAAGAGGCTTATAAAGTGAGTATGTCATGGCAGTCGGAATGCCAAGGTCAGCAATCGATAACACGCTGATTATGTTCGTGAAAAGACCGTTTATTCCAAGATATTCCTGCGAAAGTACGCGCACGAAAATGATACGGCCGATCCAGACAAGCAAAAGATTTAATGCATACTGCATCAACCCTGCTGCGATATTTCTTCTGCTCTTTCCAAGTCTCGTATCGCTCACAGTTTTATATCTCCTGCGGCTTCAACTTCATAAGAAGGCTGCATCTCATAACTGCAGCCCGTGATGCCATAAATCCTGTTCAATAACACTTCGCATTCATGTCTGATATTCTGCTTTTTGGACTCATCAATACACTTATCGAAAACTTCATAGACAGGTTCAGATACTATCTGTCCTTCACCATTATCATGGCTTAAGAACAGTTCAAAACTGTATTTGGAAGCAAGCCCGTCTTCACTTCTTTCAAGTTCTGCATGAACCACAGCAGAATACTGGCAAAGATTGTCGAAAGGTTCATTCCAGACTCCGTCTGAAGATAAGAAATTTCCGAGTGAATACCAGCAGAAAGAACTGCCGCTTTTAAACGGATGAATCACGTGTTCATGATTTGCGATCACGAGATCTGCGCCATTGTTTTTGCAGTCTTCACACACTTCGACTGTGTATTCGGAAGGTACGGCATTGAACTGTCCTCCGATATGAAGGAGCATGACGACAAATTCAGCGCCTCCCTCTTCTTTGCACTTCCTGATCTGTTCGCGCATTCTGATGCGCTCTTCCTTGCAAGGCTCAGGACGTTCATAAACAGGCGCGTCATATCTCTTGGGATCGATCTTGCCAAGCATTTTCTTAGAGTATCTGTTAACCCTGTTATCGGAAGAATAGATCATGCGCTCAAAAGATCCGCTCAGTTCCTGCTTCTGGAGAAGATCTACCATATAGCTCTCATTTTTCTTAAGGTAACAGCCGTTATCGAAAGCGTTGGTGCCGTATGTAAATGCCAGGAATCCGACTTTGATACCGTCTATTTCAACTACCGTATATGAGTCTTCTTCCGTAAGATGCGTGCCGATATATTTAAGGCCCTTATCTGAGATTGCAGACATGGTATTTCTCAATCCTTCAACTCCGCGGTCAAGACAGTGATTGTTGGCTGTCTGGAGCATGTTAATTCCGGTATCTTTTAAGGTATCCAGCAATTCAGACGGCGTGTTGAACGAATACTCGCTGTCTGTATATCCAAGTTCACTTCCGGCAACAGAAGTTTCCAGATTTGCTACAACATAATCAGAACCAGAAAATGCTCCGTTAAGTGCATTTTTGACCGCAGAGAAATCGTAGCCGTCACCGGTCTTGTGTGATGCCAGCTGCTCTTTGCTGATAATGATGTCTCCCAAAAATGTTATCCGCATAAGCTGTTCCTCATGTATCTTTTCCAAACAGCCTTGCTATTCTGGATCTTCTGATCTTCTTTATGAGTTTGCCGTTAACGGCAGAAATATCAAGATCCATAAACCACTGATAATCAGCGGCATTTTTGATGCGGTCTTTATTATCGATCATGCGCTTTTGAATCGGGTAATAATCGTAATCGTAAATGGTGATACGGTCAGCCATGTCCTGTCTGCACTTTTTTATCGTCTGTTCGTTCCAGGTAAAACCATATTTGTTCGGATCAGCACCTTCAGCTACAAGCCCCAGAATGGTGCGGTAACACTTCTCGCAATTGCAGCAGTTATTGCCGTTCTGGGATTCCCAGCAGACCCTCAGACTGACCGGTGTACCGGTCTCTTCACACGTCTTAACAAGGTATTCCGTTTTCTGCTGTCTGTTGAGTTCATATCCGTCATGAATGGTAGTGCATCCGCAGAAATGAACGTTGTTATCGATTCCCGGATCTCC
>ONTX01000423.1 GCA_900320825.1 uncultured Lachnospiraceae bacterium
AGAAAGGCCGCTTAACTTTTTTCGATTATCTGTTCTATCTCAGGGAAATGCTAAAGGATGATGCAGAAAATAATGAAGGAAGATTAATTTCATATATCGGCAAGAGACATAGTTATTTCCTCATTGACGAGTTCCAGGATACCAATCCGATGCAGGCAGAAGTTTTCTTCTATCTTTCATCAGAAAAGCCCGCTAAACGTTGGGAACAATGTATGCCAAGACCAGGTTCATTGTTTATTGTAGGCGATCCCAAGCAGTCCATTTATCGATTCAGAGGGGCTGATGTCAGGTCATTCCTGTATGTAAAAGAACTCTTTGTTGATCACGTTGGTGAAGTATTAAGTCTTTGCAGAAATTTTAGATCTACAAAAACACTTTGTGAGTACTTTAACAAGGAGTTTGTCCAGTTGCTTCCTGAGGAGACTCCGGATCAGAGCAAGTTTGAAGAAATTCCGTTGCCAGAGGCTACAGAAAATGAGTTTCAGGGTGTTTTTACCTACAAGGTGTATGGCGGGAAAGCTGCTGAAGATTTCCCTGGCAAGGATGACGCTCATTTGATTCCGGATATGATAAGACGGCTTGTCAATCAAGAGAGATTTCTGATTCGTGCCAAAGGGGACAAAGAACCCAGGCTGATAAGATATAGTGATTTTATGGTCATCACTTATGGAAAGACTAGTTTGGCTCCTATTATGGATGAGCTCAGGGTTCATGATGTTCCGGTAAAAGTAGAAGGTAAGATTCCGTTTGAGACTAACGAAGCCCTGATTGAAACATATAAACTGTATTCTGCTATTACAAATACGGATGATATTCTTTCACTATATGGATCATTAAAAGGCAAACTGTATGGTCTGCTTGATCAAGACATACTTGATTTCAAACGATGTGGAGGGACATTATCATTAAAAGCATCCTTTGATCGCTCAGAATGCAATGATGAGTATGCCTTAATGGTTGCGGATGCAATCGATGCTATGAAGTTTTGGACTAAAAAGACTCAAACGATGTCGCCAGCTGCTTTGTTTGCAGGTATAGTTGATGGCTTTAAGATATTTAATTATGCTTCGACAAACAATGTTGAAGTGTTGTATTACACAATAGAATTGATCCGCAATGCTGAAAAAGCCGGAATAATTATAAACCACAAAGATTGTGTCCAATACGTTGCTGAATTACTTTCTGGCAAATCAGATCAGGAAAGATGCCTTGCTTTAAGCGAAAAGATAGATTGTGTACGAATGGCAAATCTCCACAAGGTCAAGGGATTAGAAGCTCCAATAGTCATTCTAGCCGGCGCTTCTAATAGACAAAGACCGGTTGTTAAAAGAATCGAGCACAATCCTGATGGTACCGAAGGATATATCTTCAAAAAGGACCCTGAGGACGAAGGATTCAAAGCTTCCCCATATTTTGAGACCAATCTTTTCAAAGAACAAGCTAAGTCAGAAGAGTTATCAAGAAATGCGGAAACACAAAGATTAATATATGTTGGTGCTACCAGAGCCCGTAATGTTCTGATAATTGCGCAAAGATATCAACTTGCTCCCAAAAGCGAGAATCTTGTGTTGAATTCAAAGTGGGCACCAATTGTTGATGATAAAGCTGAAGATATATTTGATTTCTTGGGCAAACCGAATTATCAAGTGGTTTCACCTACGGGTGTAGAAGATCCGGTTAAACTATATAAAAAGGGTGAAGAAGAATGTGTTATTTCTTATAGTGAAGAAGGTTCACTTAGGAATAATGAAAATAGCACATATACAATAGTTAACCCTAGTATGTTGAGGGTTAAGTCAAAAGCATCCGATTCTAATGAAGATGATGAAGAGCACCCCAAAACTACAGATCGAAGATATCCAAGATTACTTGGCACCACAGTTCACAGACTTATGGAAATTCTTGTATCTTCAAAAGGAACTATGAATGAAGAGTCTGCTATAGACGAAGTAATTCACGAATTTAGTTATCAGACGGACGTATATTTACTGGAAAAACTCAGTGTTTCTCTTAATAGTGTTGTTACTACAATGAAAAACGGTGGTTATGCTCAAACTAATGATGTTCCTCAAGATTTGCTTCGTGTTTTGACAGCTGCAGACGAAGTGTATTGTGAGGTTCCGTTTAGTTACAAAGACAATGGAAACATAATTAAAGGTATCATTGACGTTGTATATTGTTATGAAGGCAAATGGCATATTGTCGACTACAAAACAAATGCAGAAGGTGATGATCTTGATGACAAGTATAAGAATCAGCTTGCTGCTTATGTGAAAGCTTTCAAAGAAACGACCGGTAATGATGCTGATGCGATGACGTATCATATTGATGTGTAGGAGAGACTTATTGAGTTTTTATGAGGATACAGCGTTTCTTCACTTATACTATATATCAGTCGCACACGGATAATAGCCAGTGGGTTTCACTTGAATAATAAGGTCAAAGCCCTGTAAACATTAGGCTTACGGGGTTATAAAACTAGTCCGGATAATGTTGCTGTCGAAAGTATAAAATATAAACATGGAAAAGTGTAGTTGAGCTTTTCGAATCTGAACATTTTAATGATAATGTGAGAGTAATGGAAGGGGATGTATTTAATTGAGCAATGTGAATCTTATACAAAGCAAAATCATGCAGTTGGAAGGTGGAGCCTTTCAGTCTCTTTTTGATGAATATCTTTATAAAAAATATAAGTTTACAAATATTCAAACGTTGGGGGTTCAGACAGCAACTAATAAGACTACGAAAGGAACCCCAGATTCATATATTTTAACTGAAGATGGAAAGTATATATTGATAAACTATGGAAGTGTAAATTCTCAGCCTGCAAGTAAAATTAAGGCAGATATTCTATCATGCTTTAATACTGCGAAATTGTCATTGGAGAAGGATAAAATCAAGAAGATCATCTGCGGACACTGCTCTACAAATATCCATATAGAGCAGTTTAGTAGCATTATGGAGATGCTAGAAGGCATTGAGATAGAACTTATTGGGATTGACACACTTTCGCATGACTTGGCTTTGATATATCCACATATTGCCAAGAATCATCTTGGGGTTGAGATTGATACGAATCAGTTTTTTGATATTGAGGATTTTGTCAAGGCTTATGATGCCAATGGTATCAATGCACCAATTGATTGTGAATTTTTACACCGCAAAGAAGAAATAGATGCTACATGTAAAAGCTTACACAATAATTCAGTGACAGTTTTGACAGGACCATCTGGAATAGGGAAAACCAGATTAGCGATAGAAGCATGCCGCGCACAGGATGATAAAGAATACAAGGTTTTTTGTGTTCGAAGTAACGGTAATTTTTTGTATGAAGATATAAAATTTTATATCGATAATCCTGGGAAATATATGCTATTCCTTGATGATGCCAATATGGTTGTCAGTTTGGATAATGTGTTACAAACTCTTTTGACACTTCCTACTGAGTATGAGATCAAAATTCTGATTACCGTACGTGATTATGCAAGGGAAAGAGTAATTTCTACGGTATCGAAGTATACTACACCCGAAGTAATAGAGGTAGGAAGGTTTACTGACGAAGAGATTAAGGACATTTTGAAAACAGATTTAGGGATTTTAAATCCTGAATATTTGAAAAAAATATCAGAGATAGCTAATGGTAATGCTAGATTAGCTTTTTTGGCTGGAATCAGATCTGTAGATGAAGGATATCAGGCTATTCGCAATGCTGAAGACATATTTAGGAACTATTATGGTCGTATCTTAAGTGAAGCGGATCTCACAAAAGATGATGTCTTAATGCTTTTTTTCATTACGGTTGCAGGTCCTGTTAAAGCAGAAGAAAATCAGCTATATAAAGATTTGAAAAAACAGTATGGAGACGAAATTAGGGAGAATGAAACAGTGGAAAAGCTTTATTCTCTCGAACTTGTTGATTGGTTTAAAAACGAAATAACTAAAGTTTCAGATCAAAGTCTTGGAAATTATATTTTGTATTATGTTCTGTTTGAAAAAAGATGGGTAAGTATCGAAGGTCTAATATCTATTGCTTTCCCACGATACAAGAATAAAGCCGTTTACGCATTAAAAACTATAATAGACATTTTTAATTCTGAGAATGTTGCTCGTTATGTTGAAAACTCTATTATTGCCGCGTGGAATAATGCTCCTGACGAGCAGAACATGGCATATTTAGAATCTTTCCATCAGGTGAATCCAGATAAAGCGTTGCGCATCATAAAAAAGAAAATAGAACAGGAAAAGCATGTGGATTTTGATATGCATAGCTTTGATGTAGATGCTAAAAAGAATAACCATTATATTTCCACAAAAGAAATAGAGATTCTAGGAGGATTTAAGTACACTGAGTCATTTGATGATTCGATAGAGCTTCTCGTATCATATTTTGAAAAG
>ONTX01000422.1 GCA_900320825.1 uncultured Lachnospiraceae bacterium
CTTGAAGAGCACGGGATCCCTTATGATGAAAACAAGATCTTTTACGGCGATTTCTGGTATACCAGCGGAGAAAGCCTTGCAGACAGCTTTATAAAAACAGGTGACAAGCTCCCCGAAGCCGTTGCCTGCGCAAACGACTGCATGGCCCTTGGTTTTGCAAAAGCAATGACCTTAAAAGGTTATTCTGTTCCGGGAGACATTGTCGTTGTAGGATGCGATTCTAACAGCGAGGGAAAGCATGCTCCCATTCCCCTGACATCGAGTCCCCTTTCTTCAAAGGAGCTGGGTGCAAATGCCGCACTCATGGCCGACTCCCTGATAACGGGAGGAGAAGAAAAAAGAGTTCCTTCAAATGCCGAGCTGTTCATAGGAGGCACCTGCGGATGTGACTGCACCAGTGCCGTTCCCACGTATTTCAAGAGAACTTCATGGGATACGGAACTGTCTCTTGCCACCATGTTCTCGCCTTTTAACGATATGGATGAAAATCTCATCGCCCAGACTACGCTCTCAGGTATCATCGGGACTATTTTTGCATCCATCTATCTGATCAGAGGATTTGACGGCTTTGATCTTTGTCTGAATCCTTCACTGGGCGGTTCTGACGTTCCATACGAAGACAAAATGCTTCACGCTATCAGATGCGGCTCTGAACTTGAGGACCACGACAGGATAATGACCGATACCTATTTTGATAAGGATCAAATCCTTCCCGGCCTTGAAGATGACCGTGAAAAGCCCTCTGTATATTATGTTATGCCTCTCTTCTACGACAGAAGCGTATTCGGATTTGCCTCAATAAGATTTGACGACAATCCCACTGTCATAACATCAGAATACAGGGCCTGGCTCAAGAGCATCTGCAGAGGCATCGAATACTACAGAAGATGCAACATGCTTATCAGCAGTTCAAAGATCGCACATCACGAACTGACTGTGGACAACCAGACCGGTCTTCTTAACTACAAGGGATTTCTTGAACATGCGGACACTCTCCTTAATCTGCTGATCAATAACGGCGGATACATGGGAGCTTTGGCTGTCGATATCAAGAATCTTACATATATCAACAATACCTATGGACGTCTCGAGGGAGACAATGCCATCACAAACGTGGCACGTGCGATCTCAAACGTCTTCTCTTCACGTAACTGTATATGTTTAAGGCCTGGCAGTGATGAACTGGTTGCCCTCAAGATAACAAGAGAACCGGATGAGCGTGAAATTCTTGCAGATAAGGATAAACTGTTAGCGGCTGTCAGTGAGATATGTGAGAATCTTGACTATTCCATCGATCTGTATTACGGCATCGAAAAGGGAAGCCCGACTACCACTGAAGAGATGGAACGTCTCGTAAACATGGCTATCAGCCGCAAGAACAAAAATAAAGCGGACGCGGCAAAAGTCTCTGCAAAGCAGCTTACCGATGAAGAGAAATCACAGGCTCACACGGTGATGCAGGTTCTTGTTGACAATAAGTTAAACTATAATTTCCAGCCTATTGTCGAATCAAAAACCGGTAAGATATACTCTTACGAAGCACTGATGAGGCCGGATGTCGATCCCTATCTTCCGCCTCCGGTCATCTTAAGATATGCGGAAATGTATGACAGACTTTATGATGTGGAGAAACTGACATTCTCCAATGTCATAAAGATAATGAATAAAAACAGATCCACCCTTTCAGACGGAAAAAAGGTATTTATAAACTCCATCCCCGGACATATGCTTTCAGATAACGATCTTAAAATGCTGGAAGATCATATAGCATCCATGCCGGGTTCTGTTGTTGTGGAATTTACCGAGCAGTCCGAGATATCCGATGACGAACTTAAGCGAATGAAGGATACTTTTGACAGGATAGGAATAGAAACAGCGGTTGACGATTACGGAACTGGATATTCGAATGTAACGAATCTTCTCAGATACAAGCCTGACTATGTTAAGATAGACCGTTCGCTCCTTTCCGGAATTGAGAACAGTCCCCAGAAACAGCATTTCGTTAAGGATATCATTGAATTCTCACACGAAAACGACATCAAGGCTCTTGCCGAGGGTGTTGAGACAAGTGAAGAACTTAAGACTGTGATCATGCTGGGAGCAGACCTTATACAGGGTTACTATACCGCAATGCCCGCAAAGGAAATGATCCAGTCCATAGACCCTGATGTTGCCGACGAGATAAGGAAATACTCACTTCTCAGGGATTCCGTAGTATCAGGAAGCTGAGACGGTTTTCTTTTTACCGCAAATAAGTCTGACAGCCCTGTTCAGAATGAAGGCCAGGGGAATCGCGGGAATTATCACCGCCAAAAGATATAAGAACTGATTCTGAATATGATACAAAGGTCTTCCGCTTTCGTTCATGAAAGCAAAACCAAAGAGCTGGACGAAAAGCGGATGTACCAGATAAATCTCAAGCGTAAACGTTCCGAGAAATGACAACACTTTGTTGCCGATCTTAACTTTCATTCCAATCAGCACAACCAGGATAACAAATGTAAGCGCCGATATCTTCTGACCGAAGAGTTCGGTTATTCCGTGTGCAATCTCATTATACTGCCCTCCAAAAGCAGTGATCAGCTGGTAATAATATGAAGCCCACGCAAAGCCAAGAGCAGTTATTACAGTCATTATGATGATCAGGGGAACATATCCTTTTTTCAGCCCGTTCATGATCTTATCCTTCTTGCGGGCGGTGATCACACCTGCCGCAAAAAGATGATGTGTATTATACCACCATGTACCGGGACTGAAGAGAAAGCAGATGACCGAGTAAAGCACGACTCCTGCGATCAGTACTATGACTCCGGCCTTCTCATTTTTTATTATCTTAAAGCTCAGATAAAAAAGCAGGTACATATAGATAAGGGCCGGAACATACCAGATATAATCATAGGTATTTATCCAGATCGGTTTTTCTATATGCATTCTCTTATGCTTTTCTATGGCAAAAAATACCAGCCAGATTATTACAGCAGGAATAAGAACGGGAAGGATGCGCTTAACAAAATACATCTTCCAAAAGCCTTCCTTACACTTTGATGCGGTAAACATACCGTAACCCGAGCAGAAGAAAAAGACTGCAACGCAGAGGTATCCGATATAGACAAAGGCATCAAGTCCGTGAACTATCCTGAAAGGCGAAAGCCAGGGAGCACAGAGCCTCTGTGAACTGTGATGGAATATTATCAGAATGGAACAGAATCCCAAAAACGCCTTGGTGGTTCCAAAGGAGAGAACACCTTCATTCCACTCCCCTTTTTTACATACTTTAGCCCCGAAAAACAGTAAGACCAAAAGAAGCGGATAATATAAATAAACAAGCATAGGTTTCCCTCCTCACCATTATGCCGAAAGCAGGATCAGTCCTGCCCTCTTCCGTAGTATTCTTCAAGTCTGGGTCTTGCTTTTTCATAAGCACTCTTAAGCCCGGGATCGAACTGCGTACCCATGCCCTCCATTATGATGGAGTCGGCTTTCTTAAAATCAAAAGCTTCCTTGTAAACACGCTTGCTGACCAGAGCATCATAGACATCCGCAATAGCCATGATCCTTGCTTCAAGAGGAATCTCCTCCCCCTTAAGTCCTTCGGGATAACCGGAACCGTCCCATCTTTCATGATGGTAATGGGCAACATTTTCGGCTACTTTCTTGAAAGATTCATCGTCCGTATTGAGCAGGATCTCATGAATGACCCTTGCACCCTCTGCGGAATGCTTCTTCATTTTTTCATATTCTTCATCGGTAAATCTGCCGGGCTTTCTAAGGACAGCATCGTCGACGGCAATCTTGCCCAGATCGTGCATGGGTGCTGCCTTTATGACATCCTTGCAAAATTCTTTGGTAAGTTTAAGTTCTCCTCTTAAGACAATCTCATCCACCAGGATCCTGACACCCTCGCTGGTACGTTTGATGTGTCCTCCCGTGGAATTGTCCCTGCTTTCAACCATGACCGCAAGGCTCATGATAAGGTTGTCGTGCATTTCAACTATATGTCTTGTCTTATCCTCAACTTCCGTCTGGAGTTTTTCATTATATGAGTCGAGAAGTCTTATATATTTTCTGTTCTCGGTATCATCATTGAAGGTTACGATATAGCCGCGTTTATGGTTACCGTCGTACAGATAATTAACATTTACATTGTAGTACTTGTCATTCTCGGGATTCCCGTCAGGGCTTTTTACCGTATACAAAAAGGTGTTGTCTGAATGATTGGATCTGAAACTGTCGAGGTAATGAAGGATCTTTTTTTCCGAAGGATCATATCCGAAAACATCATCAACGGCGATCTTTTCAAGTCTGGGAACAAGTCTTTTTGCGACGTTGTTACCCCCGAGATATCTGTATTTGAAATCAAAAGAAATATACCCGATCTCAGTCTCCTGTACCATGGAATCGATCACGGTATCCGCAACATCATACAGACATGCCCTGTGGGCTATGACCAGATAGATCACCTGTGCAAGGACATATGAAAGCGGCACCATTTCCAGGGGATTATTTAAAAACTTCGTGAAGAAATATCCGCAGACGCTGAGAATATCGGGCAATACAAGAAGGGCTATGATAGTCCTGGGAACCTGTTTTTTCTTGAACCAGGAATAACCGATGGCGATGAGGCCAAATGCCAGATACATGATGGTCATTCCATAGAAGACGTTGTGCATCACCCCGTACTCTTTATGCAAAACCGGGATACCGTCAATAACCTCAAAACTGAAACCCTTATAAAACAGATCGCTATAACCTGCAGATATTACACAGGCGTAATTGATGATACAGATAAGGAAGAACCATATGCTCAACCTCTTATGGATCTCAAACTGACACATATTGAGGATGCAGTGGAGAATAAAGAAAGGCAGAAAGCAGCCGCCAAAATATATGACCTTTACCGCAGTAAGAGCTGAATCTGCATCCTGAGAAAGTGCGGACAAAAGATATCCCGCATTGGCAACAGGGACAAGGGTAAAGATTATCGACAGATTAACATCGAAATGCTTATGCCATATGATGATATAAAAGGCCGAACACAATACCGATATTGCAAACAGCCATCCGTAAAAAGTAACTGCCAATTCAGTAAAACTCCCTGAAAAAAATAAAACTTCAATAGAACCGCATACACAGATATTATACGTCAAAATGCCCGTTTTTACTATATTTATATGCAATTTGACCGGGTTGGGGAAGCTATTAATTCTCTTGTTTTACAGAGACGCATAAGATACAATTTTAAATATAAAAAAGATTTGTCTTTGCGGTAAAGAGTATGTTCATTAACAAACTGAACCAATTATATAAGCCCGAAAGAGACCTTTACTACATCGATGCAAAAGATGAAATTTTCGAGGATTTTACAAAGGGCTATCTTCCGGATTTTTTCCACGAATATGACAGTGCATTTGGTGCTTACGACCAGCCCGGATTATTCTATATCAAGTCTCTCGACAGGCTTGTAATAGGCGTGGAGTTCAGACCTGATGATGAAAGAATTGCTTATCCGGAAGGATTAAAAACCGTCAGACTTAAGGAATCTTTTTTCTATCAGATAGAAGTTGACGAAGAGGTGGAACTGAGTTTTGAGCTGATAAGGAAGCTGTTCAACGAAGTTGCAACAGACAACGATGCCTTAAGAAATTACAGTTCACTGACAGGAACCGACGATCCGGAAGTTGTCTCCGTTTTTCACGGATTCAGAAAGACAAGGCTTTTATACGAATGGAAGCTCGCGGATGACATGGCATTTCATGTCATGAACGACAATATAGATGCATTCGACAAAGATTACCTGTACAAAAAATCCTTCATAGATTTCGTCACAGGGCATTATAACTGGAACCATCTCGTTCCCTATCTTGAAATGCCGATGGACAAGGGAATCAGGGACTATGCTTTCGTGCATTTTGACATCAAGGATTTCAAGATCATCAATGAAGTCTACGGTCATGTTGCTGCCAATAAGGTTTTGAGCAATGTTGTTAAGGCAATGAACGATGCTCCTTTTGTCTATACAAGCGGCAGATGTCACAATGACAATTTTGCCATGATCATAAAGGACATGCCCGAAAAAGACATGATCCGTACTCTGATCGTTTTCTTCAATAAGATCTCACGGCTTGAAGAGGATATCAATTACCGGATCTACTACAGGTGCGGTGTTGTTCCCATGCAAAGAGCAATGCTGTTCGGAAACCGTGTTGCAGATGCGGCAAAACTCGCACAGTCACTGGGTACGTCTCACAACGAAACTGAGATCACCTTCTATACCGATAAGATGCACAATGACATTTCCTGGGGAAATTTCATCAAGGCATATTTAGAGACTGCCATCATGCAGGATGAATTTGTCGTATATCTTCAGCCAAAGATAAATGCCGGCACGGGTAAAGTCAAAGGTGCGGAAGCACTGATAAGATGGAACTTCAAAAAGAGAGAAATGCTCCCTCCTTCAAAATTCATCCCATTTTTTGAAAAAAACGGTTATATAGGAAAAATAGATGACATTGTCATGATGAAAGTATGTCAGGCTCTTGCAAGATGGAAAAGCGAAGGAAAGCCCCTGTATCCGGTCTCTGTTAATCTGTCAAGAACCAGACTCGGTGAACCGGGACTGATAAATCACCTTACCGATATTGCGGACTGTTTTGGAATCAGTCATGAATATATCGATTTTGAATTAACGGAAAGCGCCACCTATAATGACTCAAGGCAAATGCTCCGTGTTCTTAATGAACTGAAAAACAAAGGATTCAGAATATCAATGGACGATTTCGGAACGGGATATTCATCACTTTCCCTGCTTACAAAGATACCTATAGATACTCTGAAAATAGATAAGAGTTTTGTAGACAAACTGACTGAGTCAGGTGAGCGCAGCGAGGACACCGCTGTATTAAGACATATCATTTCACTTGCGTGTGATCTGGGATTTGTATGCCTTGCAGAAGGAGCAGAAAACAATTACCAGGTCAGCCGTCTTGCAGAACTGGGGTGCGAACTTATCCAGGGATACTATTTCAGCAAACCTGTTCCCATCTCCGAATACGAAGAAAAATTCCTGGTCTGAGTTTGTTACCAAATCTCCCCGGAGTCCTCGGCAGAACCTCCGTCGCCGCCGGAACCGCCACCGCCTTCGTCGTCACCGAATCCGTAATAATTCTCATAGAACTGCTGGTCATCGGCTCTTTCTTCCTGAGCCTCTTCCTTCTGGTCCTGGATATGTTCCATTATCTGGTCTTCCCTAGATGACTGGTTCTGATCGTCTCCGTCACCCTGACCGTCATTATTGTTATCATCGCTGTCAGAGTCGTCATTATCCTGATCTTCATCCTCATCATCTTCATTTTCAGAGTCATCGTTTTGGAGAAGTTCGTCTATCTCATCCTTAAGGATCTGAGCCGGTTCATAGTGTCCGTCCTCGTCATCCTCGTGAGCGCATCCGTCCTCTACAAGTATTGTCCTTGCAGTGATGAGAGTCTTCTCGACCTTTCTTGCCTCCGCACTCATTTCATCAGAACCGCTGCTTTCAAAAAACGCATCCCATTCTTCATCGGATAGCTGTTCGATCATTGAAAGAGCAAGATTTACTTTGACCGGGCATTCCTTCTCATAGGGGATACCGCTCTCTAAGGCCCTGTAGTAATCCGCCTCCGCTTCTTCGAAATCACCCTGACTGAAATGATAATTGCCTATGTTGTACCAGACCACATATCCGTCGGGACGGTTAAAAGTGCTGAGAGTTTTTTCAATTCCGTAGTGATATCTGCCCTTTTTTGCCTCGGAAACATAATATGTGTTAAGGGACCACCTGATCATCAGAAACAAAGCACATGCAAGTGCTAATACCGCTCCGATGAGGATCGTATACCACAAAGGCCTGGGCAGTGTGGGCTTTGTCTTTTTTTTGTTGTTATTTGCCTGTTTTCTTGCCATCTTTTTTTCGTACCTTTACGGTCTCCCTGATCCTGATAGCAAGCTCAAGCACAAGGAGTCCTGCAAGATAGGGAACGTATTTATAATAGGTATCATGATATGTAATGTAATCGTATCTTCTCTCGGTTATGGTGGAGCTTCCCGCCTTTATCTCTGTGATGAGCGGTGTAAGAAGTGTGGATCTTTCGCGGTGTAAGTATTCAACTCCGAGTCCGTCCGCTATCTCTCTTAAGTTATCCTCATCAATATGGGATACGGCTTTTTCAAATGTCTGCGTATTATATATATCGCCGAATTCGTCCTTCATCGTACCGCCCTTCTCGGTACCGTATCCCAGAACAGCTCCTCCGTCCACCAGATTTCCCAGCGTCTCGTAATTGTAGGGTAATTCGCCTCCGCCTGTTACTTCTCCGTCTGATAAAAAGAATATGATGGTCTGTCTGTTTTCTTTTCTGTCGGATGAGATCAGCATATTCTCAAGATCATAATAGGGAGTATCCATACGGCTTCCCTTCATGTAGTACCTGTCGGGAGTCTGTATGGTCTTTATAAGCCCTCTCACCGTATCCTCATCCTGGGTAAAGGGTGCAAGAACTGTCGCTTTATTCTGGAAGCTGATAAGTCCGAAATTAGCTCCCGAGAGTCCGTCCATAATGTCCAGGATATCGTTTGTCGCGGTCTTGAATCTTGTTCCGGAGGGGCCGTCATTCGCCCACATACTGAGAGTGGTATCAAGAACAAACAGTACATCAAGATTGCTCAGCTGGACATCCGCACCGCGCTCTTCCCTCATAGGTCTCAGGGCAATGATAAATGCAAGGGAAGCTATGGCAATGCCCCTTACAAGTGCGAATGTGCTCTTTATTCTGCTTTCCCTGCTTCTTATCCACACGAACAGCATCACAAGAAACGCAATGATGAAAATGGTGATAAGTGCAGGCACCGGCATAACCGGATTTAAATTCCTCATCTTATTTTCCCTTTAAAAAGCCAAGACAGAGTATGGATCCTGCAAGGCTTATCAGCAAAGCTATAGTTGCAGGAACCGGCATATCAGTCTTCTGCTCCGTAACAATGTCGTCAACGGCCATGGCTTCGTGAGATCTTATCTCTTCAACGATCTCAGAAACCGTATCTTCCCTGCTCTGTACATATAGTTCTCCGCCGGTGACATTTACGGCTTCCGTAAGTTCCTTCTGGAATCCCGCATAGTCATTGTCGTCGTACATATAGTAGTGCGCATCCTCCGACGGGAAGATGGCAAAAACCGTAACATCATTTTTCTTGCAGAGCTTGCTTGCTTCACCAAGTTCCGGAAGTTCCTTGACCATTGAGCTGTTGGCATTATCCGTTGAAAAGATTATTACCCTGGTCCTGGTGGAATCACCGATGGAAGGAAAACTGTACAGGCATGAAGCAAGACCTTCTCCTATAAGAGAACTTCCTCTGTATGAATTGTTAACAAGAGTTCCGGCTTCAATATAGCTGAGTTTTGCACTTACATCGTAATATCTTGCCTCCTGCTCTTCACTGTCAAAAATTAAGTATTCATCGTCGCCGATGATGTCATAGTATTCTTTCTGAAGGCTGAAATATTCTTTTAGTTCTTCAAGTCTGGTCACCACATAATCGTAATCATCGGTCATTGGAACAAAAACAACGGATGATGTATTGAAGATCGTGATGCCGAATCTGTCACCCTTGAGTTCGCTTACAACCTGCTCGAGATAATCCGCAAGTTCATAGTTAAGTTCATAGAGGGAGTAGGATACATCCATGCACAGGAAGATATCCCTCTTCTGTACTCCGCTTTTTACCGTCTGGACCTTATAGGGTCTGGCAATGAGAAAAAGGGAAGCTATGATCGCTGTGATGATAAATCCCTCGGTGATAAAGGTAAGTATCCTGCTTCTTTTATACAATTTTTCGTATATGGGCAGGGATTTTACGATGGAAGCAGCTCCCGTCCTTATTCCTCCGGTGAATTCCTTTTTACTGTGGGAGGGAACGGCGTGAAGAACAAACACTGCAGCCAAAAGCAGCGGGATACCTATTTTAATGACATTTGGGTACATCAGCTCCATGTTTTCACCATCCATTTAGCCTTCTCGGCATCCGTCTTAAAATCAGCCTGAGTCTTTAAAGCAAATTCAGGAGCATAGCAGTTCTCGATAAGTCCCGAGAGTGATCCGAGGCCCATCTTCTTAAGTTCCGAAAGGGTAAGGGCTGTAACATTTCTGCCGGTCATCTCCGAAACGAAGGTCCTCATTATCATGCTGAGTCTCTGATAATTCTCTCTTGTATCAATACTGGAATTTGAAAGTTCAAAAGAAACCTTGTCGATTGAAAGAAGGGCTTTTTCCCTGATGTAAAATGCCTGGGGCTTGTTAAGGGGCTTGGGAGCGGCAGGCTTTTTCTTCTTGGGTGCTCTCTTAAACACACAGATCATCAAGAATAAAAGCGCAGAAACAAGAAGGATCACCCCTCCCAGGATCATCCATCCGGAACTCATCATCAGTTCCTGCTGCATTTTAACCGAAAATTCCACTACGTCCCCTTTCGAAAAGATTAAGTACCGTATCCACAACACCGGAGGCGGTCTGTACTCTTTCAAGAACCACTCTGTTCCTGAGTGCATCGGTCTTAAATCTTGTCAGGATATTGTTTCTTTCAGCCTCTTCTGCTTTTCTGAGGGATCGGCTCCCCGCAAGAAATCTGTCTATGTACTCTTCACCGATCCTGTCGTAGACTCTTCCGCCGGTTACAGGTGCATCGTCTATACAGATAAAATAAACATCGTTTCTCTCGGTCATCCTGGACAGTGTCTGATTATCCACCGCCTTAAGTCCACTGATATCGGTGATGACGAAAATGATCATTCGCCTCACGGGGAATGACTGGAGCATGTTCATGATAAGGGCATTCATATCGGAGGACGGATCTTCAAAAACGGATGCCCCGTATGTGCGGAGAAGAGCCTCGACACACTGTCCCCCGGATCTGAAAGGGGTGTTGGTTATGCCGCGGTTTCCCGAGCATGCAAAACCCACATCCGCTCCCTGTCTTCCCAGAAGGTAGCCGATGACTCCCATGCTCATCAGTGCGATATCCGCCTTATAATCACCCGCGGGGGTGTCGGCATCCATCTTTGCACCGGTATCGCCTATTATCAAAACACTGTGTTTTTTTTCTGCAATATATCTTCTGACCAGCAGTTTGTCCGTTCTGGAAGAGGATTTCCAGTCTATTGACGTTATGTCATCACCCTGGGAATACTCCTTGAGATCGTCAAATTCAAGGCTTTTCCCACGGTAAACCGAATTATACCCCCCGTCAAGTATATTGGTCGTCTTGCGAGAGGTATAAAGCACTGCGTCTTTACTTATCCTGGCCAGATATTCGTAATCGAGTTCCATTTTAAGGTGTCTTCAATGTTGATGTGATGGCATCGATGATGTTCTCAACGGTAACCTTGTCGGCAACCGCAGAATAATTAAGTGCAACACGGTGACGGAGTACCAGATGTGCCATCTGCTTGACATCATCGGGCACCACATAAGTCCTGCCGTTCAAAAGAGCTGTGGCCTTGGCGGTACGCATGAATGCGATGGAAGCTCTGGGGCTTGCTCCCATCTTCACATAACCGGCCATCTGAGAACCCAGAAGTCTCTCGGGATTTCTTGTTGCGGTAACGATGGAAGATATATACCACTTGATGCTCTCATCGACATATACCTTCTCTGTGATATCCTGGAGTTTGTCCACATCCTGGATGGTCATTACGGGAGGCTTTTTCTCAAAAGCGTGGTTCTCTATCCTGTTGAGCACCTCAACCTCGTCTGCCGCAATGGGATATGAGATAACTTCCTTGATCATGAATCTGTCCGTCTGAGCCTCGGAAAGAGGATATGTTCCCTCCTGCTCAATGGGGTTCTGTGTTGCGATTACGATAAATACATCCTCGGGCATGTTGTAGCTTTCGGTACCTATGGTAACCTGATGCTCCTGCATGGCTTCAAGCATTGCCGATTGTGTCTTGGCAGAGGATCTGTTAACCTCATCGAGAAGCACGAAATTCGCAAAAACAGGACCAAAGACAGTATCAAATTTTGATGTCTGCCTGTTGTAGATCTGTGTTCCGATGATGTCGCTGGGAAGAAGGTCCGGAGTACACTGGATCCTGGAAAATTTACCGTCAACCGCCTCTGAGATTGCTTTTGCGGCTGTGGTCTTTGCAAGTCCCGGTACGGACTCAATAAGAATATGGCCGTCAGCTAAAATGGCCGTAAGAAGCGATGCCTCAAGGCTTTTCTGTCCTACAACCACGCTTTCGAAATAACCCGATAATTTACTGATCATCTGCTGGCTGTACTGGAAATCCTCCTGAGACACCTTTGACTGATTTGTATCGTAAGGCATTTTCTTTTCCCCTTCGGTTAAAAATTTTACAGAGATATTTTACCATAAAAAACACTGTTCATAAAGAAAAAGTGCCCGTTAATTCACAAAAAACAGGACCTGCAGTCCTTGACTTATATTATAAAATTAGTCAAAATTTAGTGATGTGAGGTTTGATATGGACGACGAAAGATTAAAAACAAAAACAGATGAAGAAGTTCACGAAAAGGAACCGACTCCGGTAGAACGTTTTCTTAACCTTTTTAACCGGTTCGGGGATCTCTTCGTTCTGAATGTTTACTTTTTTGTGACATGCCTTCCCATCGTTACCATAGGCACATCCTTCACGGCACTTTATACCGTGACCAACAAGATGGTGAAAAACGAGGACGGTCCTCTTACAAAGGAGTACTTCAAGGCTTTCAAGGCAAACTTAAAGCAGGGTATTATCCTGTGGCTTTTTGACCTTCTATACATCGCACTGATGATGGTGGAATATTCATACACTTTCTATCACAGCGATCAGATATCCAGGGTTTTGTTCATTGCGGTGGGAGCTGAATTCTTTCTCTTTGCACTTGCATTCCCGCTTCAGTTTCCCCTGCTTGCAAGATATGACAATTCCGCACTGCGCACTGTATTCCTTTCACTTATAATGACTTTTTCGCATCCGGGCATATGGTTTAAAATATTTTTCATTTGGATGCTTCCTGTAGTATTATATTATACGAGCACCAAGGCTTTGGTTTACACCTGGTATCTGTGGGGACTTGTACTGACGGCACTTTTTGCTTATCTGTGCTCGATGTTTCTGATAAAGTTCTACACAGAATTAGAGGGGGAGGGTGAAGACCCGGCCTAAAGGCATATTTGAGAGGACAAGGGGAAATGGCTAAGGAAAAAGTCAGGGAGGTTCCTGAGAAATTCAGGCAACCTGATGTTTTTGCGGGCCGGGTTGTAAAAAACAACAAGGAACTTGTTTCATTCAACTCGACCTCACACATCAGGATCTGGTACAACAACCAGTCAGAGGGCTATGCGCTTCATTCACATGATGCCTTCGAAGTTTGTATCTGCGTTGAAAACACTTATGAAATCCACGCAAACACAAACAAGATAGTTTTAAAAGAGGGGGATATTCTGATCATCCCTCCTCATACTCTTCATGAATATATCAACGATCACTACGGGGTAAGATTCATATATCTTATAGAGATGAATGATTTCTATAAATCTCATGACTATAAGACTATCGAGCCTCTTCTTCTCAACATGTTCATATGCAATTCCGAGACATGTCCCGACATATATGAAGAAGTCTACAGACACTTCATGAATATGAACAATGCATATTTCACAAACGAAAACTTCTGGGAGACAAGTGTATATATCAATATGTTCGAAGTTTTCAAACTCATAGCCCAGCACTCGGAATACACCATGCGAAGCGAAGCAGCAAACCTTTCGCAATCCATAAGCCGGATCAATGCACTGCTTAAATATATTGATATCAACTATTCCGAGGATCTTTCGACGGAGCAGGCTGCCGAATATACAGGATTTTCAAAATATCACTTCCTAAGGCTCTTCAAGCTTCAGACAGGATATACATTCCACGACTATCTGACACTTAAAAGGATCAATATAGCCCAGGAACTTCTGATAACCGACATGCCCATTACCGATGTGGCGTTCCAGAGCGGTTTCAATACACTTCCTTCTTTCTGCAGGGCATTCAAAAAATATACAAGCTACTCTCCGACGGAATACAAAAAGCTGAGACTTTCAACGGAGCAGCAGGTCGCCAATCTCTGATCCGGAGGACTTTTGC
>ONTX01000421.1 GCA_900320825.1 uncultured Lachnospiraceae bacterium
AGTTCACGCTTTTTATCTTCCAGTTCCTTGCGCTTATCATCAACTTCATTGATATTGTCAACAAGTTCGAACTGGGAATCTATAAGATCCGCATAGTTTTCCGTCAGATCATTTAAGGATTCGTCAAGATCCGCAACACTGTCATTTAGATCAAGCTGGGAATCGATAAGGTCCTGCCTTGCATCATCCAGATCATCCTTGTTTTCCATGATATCGGCGAGAGCGTCATCTAATTCACTCTCCGCATAGGCATAGATCCTGTCATTGAGTGCATCAACCTTCGCCTGATCAAGCTGTATCTGAAGAGTCTTTTCGATGGCACCGCTCTCACTTACACTTGCAACACCGTCAACTCTCTCGAAGGAAGGAACAATGGAATCCTTGGTGAACTTGGTAAGCTCGGTTATGTCCATCCCTTCATATGTAACCGCAAGATACTGGTTAGCGATCATATCCGTGGAAAGCTCCATGATCTGGGGAATTCCCACTTCTTCGGGCCACGACGCCCTTACCGTATCTATCTGTGTGTAAATCTTAACCATTACGGAATCAAGATCCGTTCCGCTTGCGAATTCAAGTTCCACCAGACCATAGTTTTCGTAACTTATGGAGTATACGTTTTTGATACCGGAGATTGTTCCCAGCGCCTGCTCCATGGGTTTGGAGATGGTTTCCTCAACCGTTTCGGGAGACTCGCCCGGATATGTGGTGATCACCAGAATATAGGGAAGGGATATCTGGGGAAGCAGATCCAGCTGCATCCTTATGATGCTGACAACGCCCAGCACTATCATGATCACAACCATAACCAGAACGGTAAAGGGTTTTTTTACACTTAATTTCGACACTTGTTTTTCCTTAATACATCACATATTATCTGCGATGCCCTCTCAAAATTCTCTTCGGTGACATGACCGAAATTGACAATATATCTGTTATTAGTCATAACTAACTTATTGTAGCAATAATCATTTACTGAATTCAATATTATTCCTTGATTTTCTAATTTTTTAATAATTGTCTCACCGTTTTTCAAAATATCGTTTCCCGGCAGAGGCTTTAAGAGGAACATCATGCCGCTACCGTCGCCCTCACACTCGAAGAATTCCGAAAAACATCCGTTTTCTGCAATTTCACGGATCGCATTCTTTCTTTTACGGTAAAAATTCTTCATCCTGTTTATGTGTCTTTCATAATATCCTTCGGAAATAAACGACCGGAGCGTCAGCTGGTTCAGAGTGGACACTCCTCCGGATCTGTAGGTCATTTTATCATTATATATATCATAAAGCCCCTTCGGAAGCACCATAAATGCAACTCTGATTGATGGTGAAAGGGTCCTGGAAAAGGTGTTCATATAGACCACTCTGTCCGGGTAAGACGATGCAAGGGGAGGTACCGGTCTTCCTTCGAATCTGAATTCGGAATCATAATCATCCTCCACGATCCATGCATCATTTTCCGAGGCCCATCCGGCAAGTGCCGCTCTTCTTGATGCACTCATGACAACACCTAACGGAAAATGGTGTGAAGGGGAAACATGTACCATCTTTATGTTCTTATCTTTAAGTTCATCGGTAATAAGGCCGCTTTCATCCACCGGTATGTGAATGCATTTGTTTGCGCTGTTTTCATAGAGCCTGCTTATCGCAGGATACCCGGGATCTTCCATGGCAACGAAGCTGACTCCGCCGATCAGTTTAAGGAGCATTTCATTCAGATATTCCGTGCCGGGGGCAATGACGATCCTTGATGGATCACATGAAAAACCTCTGGATCTTTCAAGATAATCCGCAATCGCCCTTCTGAGTTCAGGTATTCCCTGGGCAGAGGGAGATTTTATGCATTCGCTCCTCTCCATGGAAAGGATCCTTCTTGTAAGCTTGGACCATGTATCAAAAGGAAATGTGTTCTCGGGAAGTGACGAGTCTGAGAAATTGGCTATTATTTTCTGAATGTGTTGCTTTTCATTGGCACCGGTTGATGGTAAATCTGCGTGAACGTTTGAAAAACCTTGATATTTCTGACCGATTGTCGCCAAAACAACGGAT
>ONTX01000432.1 GCA_900320825.1 uncultured Lachnospiraceae bacterium
AATCCCTGTTTAGAAGACTCCGAACATGGCCATGAACGTACCTGCACAAACTGCAGTTCCGATAACTCCGGCAACATTGGGACCCATTGCATGCATGAGAAGGAAGTTGGTGGGATCCTCTTCGGAACCGACCTGCTGTGATACTCTTGCTGCCATGGGAACCGCGGAAACTCCCGCGGAACCGATAAGAGGATTAACCTTACCCTTTGTTGCAACGCACATGATCTTACCGAACATTACTCCCGCAAAGGTTCCGAATGCGAATGCAATAAGACCGAGAACTACGATCTTGATGGTATCCCAGTTAAGGAATGCCTCTGCAGATGTTGTTGCACCTACACTGGTTCCAAGGAAGATGACAACTATGTACATCATAGCATTTGAAGCAGTCTCAGTGAGCTGACGGACAACTCCGCTCTCCTTGAAAAGATTACCAAGCATCAGCATACCGATAAGGGGTGCTGTGGTAGGAAGAACCATACATACAACGATGGTGATTATGATAGGGAAAAGGATCTTCTCTGTCTTTGAAATAGGTCTGAGCTGTCCCATCTTGATCGCTCTCTCCTTCTTGGAAGTGAAAGCCTTCATAATGGGAGGCTGAATAATGGGCACAAGGCTCATGTAGGAATAAGCGGCAACGGCGATAGGTCCGAGAAGAGCCGTCTGTCCGAGCTTACCTGCAAGGAATATGGATGTAGGTCCGTCAGCTCCACCGATGATGGAGATAGCTGCAGCTGCCTTATCATTGAATCCCATTGCGATAGCACCGAAATAGGCTACGAAAATACCGAACTGTGCGGCAGCTCCCAGAAGGAAGCTCTTGGGATTTGCAATAAGGGGACCAAAGTCGGTCTGTGCTCCGACACCCATGAAGATGAGTGAAGGAAGAATTGCAAGTTCATCAAGCTTGTAAAAATAATACAGAAGTCCGCCTGCGCCATTGGGTGCATCCTCTGCGGAAAGGATGATGTCGGGATAAATATTAACGAGCAGCATTCCGAATGCGATAGGCACTAAGAGAAGCGGCTCTTTACCCTTACCAATTGCCAGGTAAAGGAAAAAGCAGGCAACCGCGATCATGATGTAGTTTCCAATCGTGAGATTGAAAAACGCCGTCTGATGAACGAGGTTATCCAGCGTACTTAATAAATAACTCATCATTAGCTCCTTTGTTCATCAGTTAAGAGTTGCCAAACATGCGCCTGCATCTACTGCATCGCCGGGATTAACATCAATGCTTGCTACGGTTCCGTCTGAAGGAGCAACACAGTTGATCTCCATCTTCATGGACTCGATTACAACAACGGGATCGCCCTTCTTAACGGCATCGCCAACATTCTTTACAGCCTTGAGAACTTTTCCTGCTGCTCCGGCTTCAACCTTGATGGATCCTGCGCCTACACTCTTGGGAGCTGCTGCAGGTGCTGCTGCGGGAGCGGGTGCTGCTGCAGCGGGTTTTGCAGGTGCGCTTACTGCGGGAGTTGCTCCGCTTTCTTCTACAGTTACTGCATATGCTGTTCCGTTAACGGTAATGGTATAATTTTTCATTTTATTGCCTCCATTTATGTCGCTTAGCGACAGCCTATTATTGTCTCTTTATCTTTCTTACGGAACGGACAACAAATCCGCTCGTATCGCCGGACCCTTCATATGCAGCGATGGCAGCAGATATAACTGCAACAAGCTCTGCATTAGAAGCAAGTTCTGCTGTTTCGTTCTTCTCGATCTGCTCAACAGCTCTGTCGACTGAAGTCTTGACTTCCTTCTTCTCACCGTTTCCCGAGAACAATCCGAAGAGCGAAATTATGAAGGAAATTAGAATGAGCATTACGAAGACAGTGCCCATACCGATAACGGTATTAAGTCCTGCTTTTGACATCTTCTCTCCGAGAGTATAACGGGTGTTGAATGCGGCACTCTTCATCTCGGGATTGATGAGGTCGTTATTAATGATAACCTCTACATCAGCAAATCTTTTTTCGCATTTGCATTCCACATTTACGATGATATCGTTTCCATCAACGGTGGCTTTGGCTTCTCCAATCTCAATGATGGATCCTGCTTCATCCCTGCCCTTGGTAAAGCTGGTAAGAGCATTTGCAAAAACATAACCGTCGCATGTAAAACCTGCACTTTCAGGAATAACGGAGATCTCATTATAGGTGAGGTCGTTAATGTCTACGCCCAAAGCACCGGGATCTTCTGAAAGTTCCTGAAGAGTGGGAATGATATATGCGGTAGCATTTTCAATAGCTATCTGTTTACGTCTCTGCTGGATCTGAGTCTCCTCAGTCTCACCGCATGCGCAAAGTGCAATCATCATCAGTGCTGATATGAGGACAATTCTGAATTTTTTCATAGCACAGCCCTCTCTCATACTGAAGTGTGTTTTTTGAAAGTCTCATCTCCGCCCTTTGAATAAAGCATTTCAAAAGCGGCAGCAACATATTTACGGGTATCTGCAGGTGAGATAACCTGATCTACGTATCCTCTGCGTGCTGCATCTGAAGCCCCTGCAAGAGATGACTCGATGGCCTTTGCATCTCCTCCGGTGATCTGTGAAGCAAGCTTTGAATCCATGATACCTACTCTTGCATTATCCCAGCTGATGGTCATATCAGCACCAAGAGCTTTGGAGTTCATGATATTTGCAGCATTACCGATGGCATCGCCGACAATAACATTAACCTTGGGAACAGTTGCGGATGCAAAAGCAGCAGCAAGTGATGCGGCGCTTCTTGCGATACGCTTCTCACTCTCGATACTTGTGCTGAATCCCTTAACATTGGTAAGTGAAAGGATCTGGATTCCGAATGCATCGCAGAACTTAACAAAATCAGCTGCCTTGTCACATCCGTTTGCACAGATCACATTTTCCTTATCGCATACATTATTGGCAACAACACCGGTAAGGATTCCGCCTATCTTAACAAAAGCGGTAGTAACACATTTTGCATAAGAAGGTCTTACCTCGGTGTAAGAACCTGCATCGGCAATATTCTCTGCCAGTGCAGCTGCATTGGAAGGATCTGTAACGGCAAGAAGTCTGTTGAGGTCATCTGCAGGCTCCTCATCGTCAAAATCCTCATTATTCGAAGGAAGTATACTTACAAGGTTTCTGACCGCAGCAAAAAGCTCAGCCTCAGTCTCGTACTTTTCTGCATTTCCTGTAACCTCGGACTGATAATCGCATCCTGCGGTATCATTTTTAGCGGTATAATTTCCGTCTATGCAGTCGGGAGCATTGACGAATAATTTTCCGTCCTTTGAAATAAATGTAAAATCTGAAAGACCGGAGAAAAGTCCGGCACCACCGCCACAGTTACCTACAACTGCGGTGATCTGAGGGATAAGTCCTGATGCTTTTGTCATACGGCCGTAGATACGTCCGAACGCATAGAGAGCATCGCTTCCCTCCTCAAGTCTCATTCCGCTGCAATCAACAATGCCGATCACGGGAGAGCCTGTCTTGATTGCCAGATCGTAAAGATTAACGATCTTACGTGCATGCATTTCACCGATGCTTCCACCGAGAACAGATGCATCCTGGCTGTAAACATACACAACCTTGCCACCGATGGTTCCATATCCCGTAATACATCCGTCTGATGCAAGAAGCTTGGGATCGGTACTGAAATCGGTCGATCTTGCCGTAACGAGAGCACCTATCTCGGCGAAGCTGTTTTCGTCAAGAAGTGATGCAATGCGTCCGGCAGCTTTTGAAGTACCACTCATGTTCTTTCCTCCGAATTTTTATATTTTGATTAAAGGGTAAAGAAAACGATTTTTTCCCATTTTTTCAATCTTAATTAATATACCATATGAGGATATATTTTTAAAGAGAAAAATAAGGCTCGGGCAATGGTTTTTCAACTTATGAAAAACCATTGCCCGAGCCTTTAGTTAGACATAAAAAAACTCAAGTATTATTACCTGAGTTTTAGTTACTAATCTGAAAAATCAAATATCAAGTTTTACGTTGATCTCCGCTTCAGCTTCCTTTTTGTACTCCTCCACCTGGTCAGGTGTGATCTGGGGAAGGTCTGAAATGGAGGTTACGCCGAAGCATCTGAGGAAATTCTCGGTGGT
>ONTX01000420.1 GCA_900320825.1 uncultured Lachnospiraceae bacterium
CCTGCTAAAGGTCCGGATGGCTGTTTTATGACAATCAGCTCCTACAGTACAAATAATGATATGGTGCGTGTATTTTATTTTGACAGTAACGAGCAGCAGACTGCTGTCAAAGGCGTCTACGGGATACAGCGGGAGTATACAGCAAATAACAGACTGGATCGAGAAACATGGCTTGGGAAAAACGGTAAACCGGCCATGAACCAGGATGGCTACGTTGTTCTTCAATATGACTATGAATTGAATAATTCAGAACCTGTTGAAAAAGAGTATAGATATTATCAGGATGCATATGGAAATCCTGTTGAAGCTTCTGACGGATCCTACGGCATAAGCATCATACACTATCTGAATACCAATGTATGTGAAACAAGGTATCTGGGAGCTGATGGAGAGGCTGTGAACGCATCTTTGGGATTCTCGCTTTACAAGACTGAGCAGGATGATAACGGAAATATAATCCGTGAAAGCTACTTTGACGCGAGTGGTGCAAAAACTGAAGGGCCGGAAGGCTACGCTACAGTTGAGCGTGAATATGACACGGAGAACAGAGTGGTTTCAGAACGGTATCTGGATCATTATAATAAGCTCACTAACAATGCAGACGGAATTGCAGGATGGAAGGGATCCTATGGTATTGATGGGAAACTGGTCATAGACAGCAAATATGACAAAGATTTAAAACCCATCGAGTAGGGATGAATTCAACATAATACGAAGCAATTTATTAAAAATAGTATTCCATAATTGTAATAATAGACACAACATTATGATTTGACGATTTGATAATAACATTAGGTAATTGCGAAACTCGGTACGCGAGTTTGTAATCCTGAAGAAAACAAGGTCGAAATCCGGCCATACCGGATTTCACCGAATCACTATCGGCATGTATTCTGTAGTTATTGTGGATAATTGCTCTGAACCTTGAAAATTGACGTACTTTAATAAGCTCTAAACGTATTCAGTTCCAGTAGCTTATGCGATGAGACACTTCAGTGAGCGTAAGCATTCAGGTTTGTGGATTCTTTCCGCCACAACTACCGTTATCAGCTGGGTTATGCCGGAAAGCAGAAGGTCGGCATGAGGGGGGGCTGTGTTTTGCAATCTCCGAGACAGAAGCTGTCTTTGATGGAATTAATGGAGTGCTCGACGGATGTGCGGATCTTATAGGTTGACTCCCATTCGTCCGTTCGTCGGACAGCACCGGGGCATCGGCGGAGATCTTTTTCGGGGTAAAGGTAGACCATACGCCAACATGTGGAATCCGTGCAGGAGTTATCACAATGACAGATGTGATGGTACTTGCCATCCTCGTCTTTGTTCCATGACATCTTTGGGCAAACAAACTTGAACGTTTTCACACCGCACCGAGGATGCGATGTATTCCCTTCGGGTTTAATGGGAAGGGGTGGATCATGCGGACAGCAGAGCATTTCTTCTGCATTTATCGTGTAATCCGGATCATTTAGTTTAAGACCTGACTTCAGCTGGATATAGGATTTCTCAAAAATCCTGGCGATTCCATCCTGATCACAACAAAACGTCTCGCCGGAAAGTAGTGCTTTATAGATCTCGATGCTGCCAAGAGCGGCATCTCCGAGGAACGTCTTCGGATTGATCAGGGGATGTTTCCGGAAGAAATCCTTCAACAGAGGAATGAGCAGCCTTGTATCGCCGATGGTTTATCTTCATCCGGAGCATGGCTCTTCTTATATCGTTCAATCTCCGGATGGGAAGAAAAGCAATCCTTGTCATAGAATTCGATGACACAGATAATGCCGAGTCCGTTGGTAAGAATTCCGGCCTTGTAAGCATAGCAGAAGTGACCGTTGAGATATTGTTGTTTTATTTCCTCGTTGGCGGAGTCGTGAGTCGGCATGGACCCATAAGTTGCCTTATAGGGATCATAGGATTTGTCAAATCCCATAGTTTTTGCCCAGGCTTTCAACTGACGGATCTTCTGGTTGGCATATTTGGGGTAGTTCTCTGTAACATAGGCTTCCAATCTGGTCGTGTCAAACACAGACATGGATGCTTCTTCAGCATCGACCTCTTGCAGTATTAGTTCCGTAAGATCAACGAGGGAATCAAAAAACAGCTGCAGGTCATCGATAAAGTCATGCTTAAACCGGGTGATCTTTGAGTCATCCGGCACCTTGGAGAAGCCACATAACTCACGCAGATCCTACGAGTATTCCAGAAATGTCAGGAGCAGGGAATCAATCGGGATAGAAAAGATTTTCTGAATAGTGAGAGCCCAGAGTAAAGACGTCAGTTTATAATCTTAGGGTCTGCCGGTGAAAACATAAAAATGATTCAGGAAAGAAACCGGGATCATTTTCGTAAAGGTCAATGGTAGATTCGAGCAATTTCAGGAATTCAGGTTTGTCAGATTAAAAAAATCCTGGGTTTCTACAAAAACATCAACCAAAGTCGTCTGATGGTATGGTATCGTAGATGTTACGACTCCTTTCTGGGGCATGGTTGATTGTTTCTAGACAACTCATTTTTACCATGAACCAGTGAGGAGTTATTTAATTTTGTAACCAAAAGAACGCCGTAATTACGTGGCTTCTGGCGTTTCGCAAATGCCTAATAATAACATGTATGAAATGTTATATAAAGATTAAATAAATTATACCAGATCCGCGTTTTAAATCATTTTCCCTTTTTTTAAAAATATGGCTTATCGCCCACAATGCATAGAAAGGAGCAAAAGAGAGGTTACGAGCCGGTAAAACCAAACGGGTAAGTACTGCTGGCAAAATAATAATAAGATAGAAGAACAGATTACTAAATATTTCGTAGTATGCTATACGGTTGCACTTGCTTTATGCATGTCTGCTATTTATATGACGATAAAACTTGTTGACGAATAAATCAACCGATAGGTAAAACTAATTAGTGGACACTCGCAGGAAAGAATTATGCCTAAATATAATATTTGTCACATCGACTAATTCTGTTGCATATGAGGATAGAGTAGTTATTTTCATTGATAGCGAAAGAGACATCCCGAATATAGACTCCATCACATCGGAGAAAGCATTTGGTGTATTTCGCAATGCTAAACATATCGTTAAGTGCACTTCTACGGCACTCCGGCAAAGATGACTAATTCAAACGGATTACTGAAGCACATGATGTACTCATCATAGAGGATGCAGTAAAGTCCCTATGAAAATATAAACTTGTACAGCAATAGTTTAAACAGTATGTTTGGGAGATTTTAACCATATCTCATTTAGTGGTAACAACATCTTAAAGCATGTGCGAGAGGAAAGAAGCTCTTTTTATTTTGGCAAAAATGTAGGATTGGTGAGTCTTTTGGCTATTGCTAAGAAACAGCTCGAGACACCATATATAGATACATTTAAACCAATATAATCAATAGAGTGGCAACAAAATCAAGATCCATTAGATTGACTAAGTGAATACAACTCATAAAAAGATACATCCGATGCAGAGTTTAGATGTTTATATGAAGAATATAGATAAAAATAATAAGAACAGAAACATATATTTATAAACAGAAATGTTCCGTGCTGAACCTACATATTAAAAATAATTAGGAGAGATTTATTATTATGAACGAAGATAATGCGAAGCGTGCTATTAGTTTTAGCCCGCCTGATATTTCACAACTGGAAATTACTGAAGTAGTCGAGGCGCTTCGCTCTGGTTGGATAACAACAGGTCCGCGTACGAAAATGCTGGAACGCCGTCTTGCAGCGTATATAGAAACTGGAAGGACAGATATTGATTGCACAACCAAACAATCTGTTGCTAAGTATAGTCATCGAGCAGTGTGCTTGAATTCGGCGACTTCAGCTGAAGAACTAAATCTTCGTATTCTTGGCGTAAGAGAAGGCGACGAAGTTATAGTACCTGCTTATACTTATACTGCTTCAGCTTCTGCGGCTGTTCATTGTGGAGCTACTATAAGATTTGTCGATATTCAAAAAGATGGTGATCCGATTACTCATATGCCTGAGATGGATTATGTTGCACTGGAAGACGCTATCACGGAAAAGACCAAGGCCATCATTCCGGTAGATCTTGGTGGTATTGTGTGTGATTATGATCGTATTTTTGAGATTGTTGAGAAGAAGAGGAAATTGTTTAAGCCGCTTGATGATCACAGTAATCAGCTGGCAGATCTGTCTTCTAGAGTACAGAAAGCAATTGGTCGTATAGCCGTTGTGGCTGACTGTGCTCATAGTTTGGGGGCAAGTAGGATCTTCTCAGGAGAGAGAAAATATTGCGGAGCAATCGCAGATTTTACATCTTTTTCCTTTCATGCTGTGAAAAATTTTACTACTGCTGAAGGAGGGGCAAGTATATGGTTGCCGATTGAGGGTGTAGAGAACAGCGAGATTTATAAGATGTATCAGTTGTTAAGCTTGCATGGGCAGAATAAGGATGCCCTTACTAAGACCAAGATTGGTGCTTGGGAGTACGACATCATAGGACCGTGGTACAAATGCAACATGACGGACATTATGGCAGCTATTGGTTTACGTCAGTTAGATCGCTATCTAGGGTTGATTGAGCGCCGGGGTGTAATGATGAAGAAATATGATTCCGTGTGTGATGAACTTGGAATCAGCCACATGATCCATCATACTTTATTTATGGACAGTTCTAATCATCTATACCTTATCCGTATTCCTGGGATCGATGTTGATACTCGTAATCTTATCATCGAGAAGATGGCTGATCACGGTGTGGCTACGAACGTCCATTACAAGCCGTTACCGATGATGACAGCCTATTGTAAGGATTGTTCGGCATATCCGAATTCG
>ONTX01000419.1 GCA_900320825.1 uncultured Lachnospiraceae bacterium
CCACCGTAACCGCCTCCGCCCATCATCGGCTGAACAGGCATTACCATTGATCCATTTTCGCCATCTGTAATAGCCATAAAAAAATCCTCCCTGAATCTGTTAAGGGTAAACAGCTACCTCCTACGTGTAGCCGTAAGATAACCGCCACGGGATTGTGACGGCTGAATATTTAAAACGCCCGATTTCAGACGCTCTAAATCCTATCTTCTTGTAAGCAACTGCTGAAACATCGGGTTGCTCTGAGCTTGCTGTGCTGTCATCCGTGCCATGTTGTACTGTTGCTGATTCAGCATCCCATTATTCATCATGTACTGCATAATTGCGGCAGGATTTCCCATCATACTCTGGGGGACATTTATCCGCTTTTGCATCAAGGCCATCATGGGATTCTGCATAAATCCACCGAACTGTCCTACCATATTTTGTAAGCTACCAAACGGATCTGGAATTCTATTCATTTTTTACCTCATCTTTCATATTATTTCAGTTTATGGTAAAATATATATGTATTGGATAGGGTAGCTCCCGAAAAACCATTTGCCTTGATGGTCTTCCAATACCTTTTGCAAGGCAAATACGAAAGGCGGTATTAAAATGTCAAAAATCTGGAAACCTATTCCAAATTACGAAGGGTTCTACGAAGTATCCGAATCAGGAGAAATCAGAAACAGCTCAGGTAAAATTCTAAGCCCAAACAAAATGCATAACGGTTATATGCGTATTCGTTTATGCATGAACGGAATTCATAAAACACACGGTGTTCATAGACTTGTGGCCTCTGCTTTTATTCCAAATCCGAACAATTACCCTCAAGTTAACCACAAAGATGAGAATAGACTAAATAATCATTATTCAAATCTTGAATGGTGTACCAATCAATATAATAATAATTATGGAAATCATTCGCATAACATTTCTGTTTCTAACGGTCATAAAGTAAAATGCGTTGAACTTGACAGAACTTTTCACAGTATGCACGAAGCAGAGAGAGAACTTAAAGTTTGCCGTGTTTGCATTGCAAAATGTTTAAAAGGAAAACAATCGATGGCTGGCGGTTATCACTGGACACGAGCATAAAAAATTGTTATCACGCATTCTCATCCACCTCCTGAATTATGGGCTGATTGAGTTCACCTTTCAAATCTTCCAGTTCCTTCTGCAGTCTGTCGTATGCACTTATCAGGACTTCCAAATCGCTTTTTAAAGCATAGTCCGGACTCTTAACCGTAGGCACATCTTTACTCTGCTCTGTCGGCGTCTTATGGGCTTCTGGAGGCTCTTCCTTTATCAGCCTGTACGTTTCAAACTGCGGTCTGTCAAGCTGAGAAAATCCCATTGTCTTCGTGTAGACATAAGGAGCAGTCTCATCCTTAAAGGTGATGCTACTACCGGGAGCGATGGGCCACATCAGGGCCTCTTGCTTACTCCTGACAGAGACAAATCCACCATTCTGTATCTGCTGTGTGTTCTGCATGTTCGGCTGTGCAGTCTGCATATACTGGGGAGCCTGTTGTCCGGTATATGGGTATCCGTAATTGTAAAATCCTGCCATTATTTCACCTTCCTACTCCAGTAGTAAACAGGGATTTCGTTTCCCGAATCCCATGAATCATACCAATCCCCATCTTTCACAGTGACAACATGAGTTCCGGTTCCGACAACATACGTCCCAACCGGATGATCTTCCGCAAACTCACGGACGGTATAGCAATCAGGACACATATTTGATATTGCATATCTGTAAAAGCCATTCTTCCGCAGGATTGCTCCAATCACAGAATTGTCGTGCATCATTGTAGCCATATCTCGGCTTGCTTCAGACAGTTCATAGTGGGCCTCATCCCATGACAAATTGAGAGCTTTTGACAATGCCCGAACTGTACAATCTTCCACACTCCGGCCAGCCGGGTTATTTCGATAAATTCTCCACATAGTTTCTTTCTCCTACCGGAATTATCTCACCGAAAAAAGTCAGTTTAAATGCAACCATCAGGCTTTTATCGTGCAATTTTTGGCATAACAAAAGCGCACAGATTTTACCCTGTGCGCTTCTGTCGCTGTATACTGGAGGTATTAACAATGGCCAAAGATTTTATCTTCGCCTTTGTAAACGATATTTTTCACCTGTCTGACGGATAGATCAAATTCTTCAGCCAGTGGTTCATAGCAAATATGGTCGATTAATCGCCGTTTCAGGATCTTTCTATTGCGTTCGTTTAAGATCCATTCATCAATCAGGTTTTCTATTTC
>ONTX01000418.1 GCA_900320825.1 uncultured Lachnospiraceae bacterium
ATAATACAGCTTTCATAATATCCGTCGCCTGTTGTTCGAGGGCCATTTATCACTTCATATCCATCATATTCTTCTCATAGCTTAATACCGTTGCTTCCTTATGCGGTGCGATCTTGAGCACATAATCTCTTTCGCCTTCACAAGTTACCTTATGCTGTAATATGATCATATCCTCTTCAAATAAAAATGCTTGCTAAGCTTGGGATCATTGTCCTTGCGGACAAATTCCAATTCATAACCTAGTTTTTTATAAAAATCCGGTGCCTGAAATCCAAAAGTTGTAAGTGCTATTTTTTCGTAGCCTTTTCCCTTATATGCATCCTCAACAGCGGCAACAAGGCTACTTCCAACACCATCTCTTCTATATTCTTTGCCAACGATCAGATCTCCGATATGTACCTCATTGTAATAGGCCCAGCCGGTGATAACTCCGGCAATTTTACCATCATCTTCTGCAACAAAACAAAACTCCTCAAAATTCAATGCTACGTCACAATCAGTCGCATAATCTGAGAATTCCACGTTAATAAACTCGCCTACTCTATCATCTTCTGTAACTCTCTTGATCTCCATGTCACATCTCTCTTTTCTTTATCATTCTGACTATCGAAACCTGCAAATGCTCAGTTAATTAATCGTAAAGAATACATTTGCTGATTGGCCTAGTCCAATCAATATCTTCAGATTAATCAGCTGTCTCGATGCTGATCAGCCTGTATCCGTAATCTCCCATTCCACCATGTCACCGATCATTCCCATTTCCAGATATATACAATCATCATCCGAATTATAATAAACCGAGTACTCACCGTGATAAGAATCATCCAAATTTGCCAGAAGGTTTTCCGCATTCTCCTCCATGAATAATTCTTCTACCAGGTATTCCCATTCATCGTAATCAAAAAAACTTGTTTGTACAACCCGTACAAACAAGTTTTTGTTTTAACCGCCTCGAAGAGCATACGGTTTAAGTTCGAATTATAAAGCATCTACCCATTGACCAACTTTAAGAACTTCTTATCGTTCATCTGCTCATTTGTTACATATTCTCCATCATGAAAAAGAGCATAATTCGTGATTGGAGTCGGGGCATTTTGCGCTTCTTTCCTGCTCTCTATGTGAATCGCCTTGAAGGGAATACCATTTTCTTTCGCTGTCTGTTCCAAAACCGGCACATACTTTGCATTGAACGGGCATTGACTTGTGTAATACAGAACATATCCTTTCTCGTTTATGTGAGGGTGTTTGGCACATTCTTTGAAATTTGGCGCATCTTCCGTATTATCAAACGGCAAGTACCAAAGTTGAATACCGTTATCCGCCTCATCAGCTACTGCAAAGCCTTTGTATGTCAGAAACTTCGGATCAGCCAAAAAAGGTTTTTTCTTTGCAGCGCACAATATGCATAGCCCTTTCTTACCGTTCTCCTTACTATCCTCTATACAGGCATTCAACAGATCCGAAGAATATCCATGCCCCTTGAAAGACCCTGATACCCACAGGCAGTCGATGTACATATACCCGTCAGCCGCTATCGGTACCCATGCATTTTCTGCCGGAATATATTCGATAAAGCACTTGCCACGCTCCACACTTTTTAGAAAAACAAGCCCCTCATCAAATCCGTCTAAGAGCCATGCCTTCTTCGAAGAGACCTGTACATCCTTGTTGTTGGAAATCGCACAGCAGATATGTTCTTCTTCGATATTCTCTTTTGTGACTTGGATATATTCCATGAACGTACTCCTTTCGAAAATACGCCAAGGAGCAATTAAACTCCTTGGCATAGATAGTTATTACTCCACAGGAAAACATGCTTCCGTCACATATTCATCCGGATTCTGAGTCTGTGCCGGACTCACATGATAGATATTGAACATAGGACCGTTCATTTTATAACCGTTAGCTTTGATCCAAGATGAAACCGTTGCATATGCTTCACCCATCTGATCATAACTGCCCTTTATGATGCAACTTGCAACCTTCACTGCGGGAAGCGTCTTAAACTTAACATGTTCCGTATCCGAATAAGTACCGTTCACGGTCATCCATGCGATGATCTCAACATTTTCTTCTTTATACTCATCATCGAGGAATTCTGCAGCCGCAAGACAAGGGTCAGAAGGCACCAGGTTTCCACACTCGCCCATCATAGTGCCCCACAGGATGTTTTCATCCTCATAATGGGGAACCACCATATGAACCGTTGCCGCATATCTCTCGGGTATTGTTTTTACTGTAACATCAAAACTCATGTTTTGCTCCTTTCTCAGTCTCTTTCGGGCTGTATCCAGAAGCATCAGTTTGTACTCCGTCTCTTTGGA
>ONTX01000417.1 GCA_900320825.1 uncultured Lachnospiraceae bacterium
GACAGGAACATGAACGAGAAGATCAAGTTCTTTAAGACCATGAAGGATCCTTATATTGTCGTTATCGGTGACAAAGAAATGGAATCCGATACACTTTCCATCACGGTAAGAGGTCAGAAAGAACAGCTTCACGGAATTCCGGTTCAGGCTTTCGTGGATGCATGTGTACGTCTTAATGTAAACAGAGACCGTGAATTGGATGGACAGATAAATGGCTGATAATAAAGCATATACCAGAGGACAGGCTATATATGAAGCCGGAAGTGCCATCACTTCACTGGGTCTTATAGCATCCGGCCGTGTCGCCGCAGTTTATCCCGGCGGTGCCATGATGCTGGAGAGAGGTGATGTCGCCGGTATTACAGATGTTGTAAACGAAGCTTTCTTTTTGGGTTACAAAGCTGTAGCGGATACTGTTGTGATCTCATACCCCTATTCCAATCTTGAAACCCTTGAGCAGCTTTTTTCACAGCATCCGGATTTTGCCAGAGTGTCTCTTTGTTCGATGTTCAAGCAGATAACAGGACTTCTCGGTCAGTGCCAGAAGTCAGAGCATCACACGGGAGATCTTCACCAGAAACTTGGCAGGGATATATCTCTTTATTCGGAACTGTGCCGCAAGTACAGGATCAAGGCGGAAGAGATAACAGAGGTGGATGAACTTGACACATATATGATCGAAGAATCCTCCGATACATGGCTTGCGGATTATTATTCCGGACTTGGAAAACTCTATCAGTCGGAAACAGGCAAGACCGTAACTTCCGACATGTCTGTCACAATGGGAATGATAAGAAAGGGAAGCCTTGATGCAAGAAAAGCATTCCAGCTTCTCGATAACTACTATTCATTCAGACAGGAAATGGCTGCCATTTATTTCAAGGAAAGCGGCGAAGATTTCTATTCAAAACTCACCGATCTGTTCGGCAGGATGAATCCCGGGACAAATGAGATCATCGATCTTCACAGGATCATATCCCGTATCGAAGAATCATATTTCGACGAAGCCGGACTTGATAAAGAGATCTACAGAAACAGGATCGACGAATTTGCAGATCGTGCCGACAAAGTATTTGATGAAGCGGAGAGCATGACCGGGGAGGCAGAAGAGGAAGAGGTTGCACAGGCTCCGGAACTCGATAATTCTCTCGACCAGATAATTGATTTCCTTGAGGATGAATCCGAAACAGTCATCAATTTCAGGACCCACGTCATGGATTACCGTAATGTGGATGATCCCGAGTCCATAGATGATGATGTTTCCACATTGAGAAAGCGTATAGCTCTGGAATTCAACGAGATATACAAGATGGTATTCTTCAAGTCTCTTGAGAAAAAGCCCACACTTCCCGTTCTTATGTTCCTGTATTTTGGATATGTTGACGAGAAGCTTGCGGGAAAGAAATATACCGCAGTCCTTGCAAAACTCGCCCAGACAATTTCCGATAATTCGAAAGCCGGAGTATATACCTTCTATGGCTGGCTGAAGAGCATTTATGAGTGTAAAAAAGATCCGAGCCGTGACGAGTTTGAATCGGATTATGTTGATTCCGTTCACAAACTGAAAGTTCAGGGTAAGATCGATGCCGCCACAGAAAAGAAGATGCTTGCTGACGGAAAAGCCAGGGCATCCTTTGAACTTGATAATTTCTTCCGCACCGCCGATAAGGTTACTTACGGAAGGATCACCACCTTCTGTCCCATTTTTACCGAAGCGACCTGCATCAAGGATCCTTCCTCAACATACGTTGACCTTGGCGGATTATCGGAGGCACTCGATGCGGTGCGGTCCGTTGATTATTCCGCATTCTACAGAGAAAGTCTCGACCAGAAGCATATTGATGTCATGGGCAAGGAGATCATTCACCTTGAATATCTGCCTGACTTTATCCTTATGCCCAACATGGGAACCAGAGCAGTTATGTGGCAGGAGATTGAAGGTAAACTCAGGAATTCACCTGCAAGGGTTGCAATCTCCATCTTCCATGCAGAGGATCTGAAGAACACCATAATAAGGATAGCCGGTGAGTTCAGATGGGAGATGTGCAAGAGAGTCCAGGGAGCAAGATGGAACGATGTGACGGAAAGATCTCTTACCAGTGAGTATTTTGATTATGTCCAGTTCTACAGAAAGAACAGGGATTTAAGCCCCGAGATCAAGGAGAGGATAAGAACATCCCTTCAAAGAGCCAAGAACAGTTTCAAGGAAATGTTTGTGCGTGATTACATTCTCTATGTGATGTTCGAGGGCTCCGGTTCTCCCAGACTCAATAAGGTGGCAAGACAGATAATCTATACATATTGTCCCTTCAATTATGAAACCTCTGCAAAGCTCAGGAAAAATCCGATCTACACGGAGATAATAGAGCATACGGAAGTAAAAAAAGCACAGAGGCTTCATAAACTTGAGACACTTGAAAAGAAGATAAGTAACGCAGGGCAGGAGGTTCCCAAAACCCTCAGGGATGAGGTGGCGTTTGTTTCAGGAAAAGTAAAACTTTAAGAGGAAAACAAATGGCAATGAATCCTATCGCTATGATGCAGGCTGCGGGCCGCATCAAGATCTTTCAGGAACAGCATCCCAAGGCACTTGCGTTTATCAGATCGGTCTCTGAGGGAGATATCAGGGAAGGTTCCGTTATCGAGGTGAAGGTCATAACACCCGAAGGCAAGGAGTCCGTATCCAATATCAAGGTGACCAAGGATGACATGGAAACATTCAGGCTGTTTAAAAACAGCGGAACGGGAAACTGAACATGAAGACAGATGAAGTAATAAATGAAATAGAAAAAGTCATCCGTGGTAAGAAGGGTGTCATCACCATGACACTTGCAACTCTTCTTGCCGGAGGACATGTTCTCCTTGAGGATATTCCGGGAGTGGGCAAGACCACACTTGCAGTGTCTCTTTCCAAAGCTCTGGGTCTGGAGTATTCAAGAGTGCAGTTCACTCCCGATGTGGTTCCCGGAGATCTTCTGGGATTTACCTATTATGATCAGAAAAGCGGTGAGTTCATTTTCAGGGAAGGCAGTATCTATACAAATCTTTTTCTTGCAGATGAGATCAACAGAACGTCCCCCAAGACACAGTCGGCACTTCTTGAGGTAATGGAAGAAAGAAATGCAACCGTGGAGGGGAAGACCAGAAAACTTCCCAATCCGTTTTTTGTAATCGCCACCGAAAATCCATACGGATCAAGCGGCACCCAGAAACTGCCCGAATCCCAGATGGACAGGTTTATGACATGCATGTCGATGGGGTATCCGGATCATGCCAGTGAAGTTGAAGTCCTTATGAACGATGCAAGGTCCAGGATGGATGAAGTCAGGCCGGTGCTTACTGCAGAGGAGATAGTGAGTATCCAAAAAAAGGTTAACGAGATCCATACCGACAGTTCGGTATACGATTATATTGTGGCACTTTCCGAAGCCACCCGTAAGGATGAGAGGCTGTCCCTTGGACTGTCACCCAGAGGAAGCATCGCACTTTACAAAGTATCATGTGCTCTTGCGTATATGTCTGAGAGAGACTATGTCACTCCTTATGATATAAATGCTGCATGGATGAGAGTCGCATCCCACAGGGTACGCATATCTGCAAGAGGCAGGTCTCTGGGGCTGACTTCCGATGAGGTTCTGGATCAGATTTTCAGATCTGTCCCCGTACCAAAGGTCGGCTGATTTTTTCATGATATGGAACATATAAAAAATGCTCTGTATATAGTTTCATATGTATTGATGGTGGCGGCACTTCTTATCGTGTCGGTTTTTTTCAGACAGGTTCTTGCATCTGTTCTTCTTATTTTTCTTATCATACTTCCGTTTATTTCATTATATGCCGGTTCTTACGGCGCACGTCATATAAGTGTATCCGCATCACTTCCCGCAGAATGTGTTTATGAGGGAGATGATTTCAGAATCCGCCTTACGATCAGAAACACATCCCCGGTTCCCATGCTAAGATGCATACTTGATTATACCTTCTGTAACATGTATAAGCAGGATGACAGGTCCTTTCGAATGACACTTCCGGGTGAGAGTTTTGCAAACGAAACATATGATGTCAGTTTCAAAACGGCATTGCCGGGTGTTTTCACATTTGATTCGGATCTCCTTCTTGTCAGCGATCCGCTGCATTTTCGCACATTCAGGATAAAAAATGAAATTCACATAAGGTGCTATATCATGCCCCGTACTATCCCCATCCCCTATGTACCTCTTACCATGTATGAAGGAGAAGCTGCGGATGAGATTGTTTCGGAAAGCGGTGAACTTACAAGGGATATCAGGCAGCTTCGTGAGTACAGGGCAGGAGACCGTCTTAAGGATATCCACTGGAAAGCATCCGCACAAAAGGGCGAACTTATAGCAAAGGAATATGAAAGAAGCACGGATCTTTTTTACCTGCTTCTTCCAGAAGTAAAAAAGGGCGAAGAGGAAAAGGTACTCAGAAGATATTATTCTCTTGGAAAAGCGATGGTTGAAGCTTCCATGGGATTTATATGTTCTGTTTTTGATCCTTCGGATAAGAGTTTTGAAGACCTAAGGGTGAGCGATGCGGATTCTCTTAATGACAGTATCTGCAGGATCATGGAGCATAAATCAACAAGCGAAGACGTTTATGCAAATTATATGTATCAGAATCCCGAGTGTACGGGAGTGATAAGGATATGTCCGGAAGAAATAATAAACACATAAAAAACATAAATATGATGAGTCTTCAGACAGATCCGCATCCCGGTTTTATGGGAAGAAGGGAACTGAAGAAGAGAAGCGCAGAACTTTCGGAAAGAGGCGTGTGTGAGGGTGATATACTTAAAAGCAATCTTCCTCATAAATATGTTTCGGTCCTTCTGAGAGGTCTGCTCATTTTTCTTGCGGCATACGGAACGGTATGGGGGCTTGTCTGTTCTTTCGATCTTGCATACGATCCCGTAAAAGTATTTTTCGGGATACTTGTTCTTTCCATTTTTTCCGCTTCCATCTATTACAACAGGGTAACGTTCTATGTGGGATATGTGATAATGTTCATTACTTTTTTTATATATTCCGTCTCAAGATATTCGTATATAAACTCCGGATTCCAGGCCCTCATAAACGAGATAAACGAACACTATGTGGATTATTTCTCCCTTCCCGCATTAAGGGTGTCCCAGGAGATCATCACAGACAGGAGCATTTCCGTTCCCATAGCATGTATTTTTATCGGATGGGTGTATTGCATTATGCTCAATGTGACCATATCCAGTTACATGAATCCGGTCCTTACTTTTGTGATCACATTCATCCCTCTCCAGGCAGCATTCTATATAGATATAATGCCGCCTTATCTTTGCATGACAATGCTCATCATGTGCTATGTTTCGGTCCTTGTTCTGTCCCGGGCCGGGTATTATGCTCTGCAAAAAAAAAAAAAAAAATATGAATTGTTTTCCAGAAGACGAAAGAAA
>ONTX01000416.1 GCA_900320825.1 uncultured Lachnospiraceae bacterium
AGTGGGCAGGGTTGGACTCGAACCAACGTAGACCGAAGTCGGCGGATTTACAGTCCGCTGCAATTGCCACTATGCGACCTACCCATAGGGTGACTACCGGGAATCGGACCCGGATTTTCAGAGCCACAATCTGATGTAATAGCCTTTATACCATAGCCACAGTGACCCCTGCGAGATTTGAACTCAGCATTTGCAGCTTGAGAGGCTGCCGTCCTAACCATTAGACGAAGGGGCCGTATGATCCTCGCCGGACTTGAACCGAGCATCCCAGCCTTGAAAGGGCTGTGTCCTGACCTTTAGACTAGAGGACCATCTGCAGGTACCTGATCCGGTACCCGCTTTTTCATGCGCTGAATGAAATTATACTGGCAGAATCAAGTACCAGAATGTCATCAATTGCTACACCTAATACGACAGACAACACTACAAGGTTATCCAAAGTAGGCATTGCCGTTCCGTGCTGCCACTTGTAGATTGCCTGAGGCGTTGCAAACCCGAAAATATCCTGCAGGTCCTTTACGGACAGGCCTGCCGCTCTCCTTAAATCTGATATCCTCTGCCCTGTCCCAGCCATGTTTATGGCGGGAATATTCTGCATCATTGTATTTACCTCCCGTTCCGGCACTCCGACCGGAACAGTTCGTTCCTTACTCGGATGCCTTAAAGTTATAGATGGGCTTCATCACATCGATGACATCAACCGATTCTTTGATTACATCTATGATGTCCTCAAGAGATTTGTATGCCATCGGAGCCTCATCCAATGTGTTTTCATTTACTGAGGTCGTGTAGACCCCTTTCATTGTTTCCTGATACTCTTCCAATGTCAGAGTCTTAAATGCTTTGCTACGAGACATTACTCTGCCTGCTCCATGAGGAGCTGAGTAGTTCCATTCGGGATTACCCTTTCCGACTGCCAGAACACTTCCATCTCTCATATTGATCGGGATGAGGACTTTCTCGCCCTCATGGGCCGCAATAGCACCCTTTCGAAGAATCATCTCTTTTGTATCAATATAGTTATGAATAGTGTGGAAAGCTTCCCCAGCGGTTATTCCCACTCGATCCAGGAGTACTTCCGCCATAGTCTCCCTGTTCTTCCTTGCAAAAGCCTGGCAGATCTCAATATCGTGAAGATAGTTGTCCAGATACTTCCCTTCCAACCAGCAGAGATCTTCAGGTACATCGGTGCCGTTCTCTCTTGCTTTACGGGCCAGTTCCTGGAGCGCAGATTGAATTTCTTTCTGTCGTCCCTGCTCTTTAAGAGTCTGAATAATCTTCTGTCCCTCCTCTTTCAGTTCTCCAACGCCTTTATGAAGGTTAATTGCAAGCTTCTGATAGAGCTCAGCCACCTGTTTTCCAAGATTACGGCTTCCGGAATGGATAACCAGATAATTGGTTCCATCCAGTGCGCGGTCAATCTCTATAAAGTGATTGCCACCTCCTAAGGTTCCAAGGCTTCTTACCAGGTACACCGGATGACGAAGATCCTCTCTGCAGCGTAGCTCATCCAAATCAAAATCTTCCTGAGCTTCCTCCCAGATGTTCATTCCTGAAGGAATGTAATGTGCCGCTTCATCGAATTTCTCAAGGTCGATATCACCCTTTCCGAGATTCACGGTATACATTCCGCATCCGATATCTACACCGACAACGTTAGGAACTGCTCTTCCGTTAATTGTCATGGTTGTTCCGATGGTGCAGCCTTTTCCGGCATGTACATCAGGCATAATTCTGATCTTGCTACCCTCGGTGCAACCGTAATCACACATTCTCCGAATCTGTTCAATTGCTTCATTCTCAACAACCTTCGCGTAGCAGATTGCCGTGTTCATTTTTCCTTTGATTTCAAACATTTCTTATTTCCTCCGTTTCGAATGCCCCATGAGAGGCTCGAACTCTCGACCTACAGATTAAAAGTCTGTTGCTCTGCCATCTGAGCTAATGGAGCATAATAAAAACCGCCTATCCCTGTTACAAGATAAGCGGTTCTGAAGTCTTTCTATGGTTATGCTCCGGTCTGATTCCGGTCCTATATCAAGATGGTCTTCTTACGACATTTGCTTATCCGTAAAGGGCGCATGGTTTTAAAGCTCTGCTCATAATCTTTGTGCAGTGCTCCATAGCGTTCACTATTGGGATAACTTGTCATAATGAATCTCATCGCTTAATCCTTTCTGGGCCTAAGCCCTTTTCTCTTACTTTATATCGAATCATAACACCTTTTTCTTAAGGTGTCATTATACTTGTGGTATAAAGTTCAACATTCAATAATATTGGGCTTATATCGCAAATGACAGATGAAAAAGCTCATTTATTGCTTTCCTTATGTTATTATCATCGATACCATAATACTTTAGTTGCATAGCATATATAACGTACTCAATGTAAATCAAATCAAGTAACGATAAACCTATAAATTCTTTATCTAAATCCCCATGAGCAAAATGATTTCTCTGATCAGAAAGTCGTTGTCCCATCTCTGTATATTTCAGAACTTGGTCATTGAGTTTATATAGGTGTTCACCAAATACGCCTATGATATCTGAATAATCCTTTCCCATCTGAATTATTTCAGTCTGCAAAGAATCGGATCTTACAAGCCTTTTCAAAAACTTAAATATTTTTTTCTGTTTTCCTCCTGTGTTAGCAATATGTTCTTGAATTATTTCTGCTACATGGTTTTCCCCTATAATATATTCTCTGGCTTAGTCTTCCTGCCGGTCCATAGGGTTCAGCATCACCTTTTTGCACTTACCAAAGCTCTCATCTGTATCAGCATGATCTCTGATATTACTTTCACGTAATCATCATTTATAAGTGTAATTGGCTCTCCCATGCTCCGGAATCCATCTATAACCTTTCGATTTCCTTCCTTTATCCATTCGACAGTACAATCGGAATC
>ONTX01000415.1 GCA_900320825.1 uncultured Lachnospiraceae bacterium
AGAGAATTCATATAGCTTCAAAAACAATGGAAACACCGTTGGTAGGCGGAGTGATTGACAATTCAAGTTTAGATGAAGCCATTAGAGATGATTTGAATTCGCAAGAATATAAGTTAGAGGAATTATCAGATCAGATCATTACAAATGCCAATAAAAATGCAAAGGGAACATACATTTTTTTTGAGAATGTCAATGATGGAATTACTAATACGGTAGATTACATCAAAAGGGCAATCGCTTTATATTTCCGTTTTTCCTTAATTGATAACGGTTTTAACATTTTTGTCAATGACGAGAAAATAGACGAAAAACTGCTTAAAAATTTGGCGGGAGGGACACAGTTTTTGTGGACTGTTAATGGATTTAATGATCCTTTTTTCGAACTACTGGAACTTGATAGTCAACAAAGTGATTTGACATCACGATTAAGGATCAAAGGCTATATAGCTTCAGTAAGTAAGCCATCAATGCTTAAGATCCGTGGAACTCAGGAGAAAGTAACAATTGATTTATTTGTTAACGGTAGGCTTAGAGAAAAAGATATCTTAAGACATATACCATCATCAAGAATAGTTGAAAATTACGTTTATGGTCAAATTCATTTTGACGACCTAGATCAGGGTAACAATAGAGATGTTTTTACAAGTAGTAGGGAGGGAGTTATATCTGATGATTCAAATTATACTCATTTCCTTGAGGAAGTAGAGTTATTGTTTAAAAAAGTAATTGATGACTGGGATGTGTTGCGAAGAAAAAAAGGAGATGATGGCGATCCGGATAATATGTCAATAACTCCAAAAGCGAGAAAAGCACAAGAACTATTTAATACAACATTTCATGAAATGAAAAATAGTCATGAAAAGCAAGGACATAGTACACATAAAAAGGAGTACTGTCTTGTCGAACAATGGGCTCAACAACTGGCAAAAGAGGCGGAGTATAATATTCCTTCATACGCTGAATGTTTCATTGCTGAAAATCTTCTACGTGAATACATAAAGCATAATAAAATGACTCTGTCGCCAGAGGCGGTACAAGAAGCACAAAAATGGAAAGTAAAGGAATTAACAAACAAGGGTGTGGCCAATATTAGTTATGCGATAAGAAAAACCACGGATGATATATACTACTTAGATATGAAATATCTTTCAAATTTTATTGATAAGGCATCGAATGGGGCAAAAGACCCAGCATTAAGCCGATCTGCTGATATCTACAAACCTGTCAGAGATGCGGTGGGTCATACTTCTATTATTACTCCTGTGGCGAAACAACAATTATCAATAGAGTTGGAAAATATAAAAGCTCGGGTAATGAAACTGATGGATGATATAGATTAGTATTTTTGATGTAAAAAGAGAGATTTCTATTTGATTTAGATAATAAATAGCATGATTAATACATCCGAAAAGAGATATATACTTTCTATATAATGCAAACAGGGCAATGAGTACAAAATGAGTACAATAATTTTGCGAGTCATACAAAAATGGGCAAATACGGACAAAATGAAAATCAGAAATGCCGTAAAATCAACAAAGATAAAGGGGTACAAACGCCCTTGAATTGAGATGGAGTAATATCAAGTGGCTTCTATTTTTTCATATTGTATTATTGATAACAGGCATATTGCAGATTAAAATCAAACCTGTTGATGATAATAACCAAAAGATCCGTAACGAAAACTAGTATTATTATTCGGATGCCATTAAATGTAAAAGACTGTATATAGACTACTTTCATCCGGCAAATATGTATCCCTCATTGCTGAATTATTATGGATTGGTTGGAATATATCAGTATGCACTGAAAATGAAACTGAAAGTGAATAAGTTGTGCTCGGCTATGTATAGCAAATTAGTCATTTGTGGCGTTTGAATTCGGATCCTTTACTAGTGCAATTTTCCTGTAATAACAATTTGCTGATGAACATAATCGTTCTTAAACCACAATTCACTTAGTGGAGTCATTTATCTGAAGTTAATATAGTTCATGTTTTTGATTATGATTACAGCGATACTCTTAAATAAAATTCATAATCAAAAACTCTATAGCTCATTAAATATCATACGTTCTTAAAACGCCAAAATCCTACTAAATCCCCCCTATTCATGTTATAATTAATTGTTTGAAGAATCGGCAGAAATGCCCATACGACGACAGGTGCGCGGTGGGTTTTCGGTCGTGTTTATATTGAATTAAAAAGCGGCGCAAAAAATAAAAAAGCGACGCTTGGCGAAGCTATGCCTTCGCATATACAGATTAATTTCATTAATGACCGGACCCAAAAAGAAAAGAAGAATAGAACATTGGAAAGTAATCGCTGCATACCTGATCGTGTATGATGTGATTGCCGTTAATCTGGCATACTTCCTTGCATTGTGGCTCAGATTTGATGCAAGGTTCTCCGAGATTCCCTATGAATATCTTAATTCCTATAAGTTATTCGCTCCTTTTTATACCGTTCTCTGCATAGCGACATTTGTATGGCTCAAGCTCTATAACAGCATCTGGCGCTTTGCAAGTTACAATGAACTTATAAGATGTATGGTGGCGTCAGTCGCAACATCACTTGTCCAGATCATCGGCATTACCGTTTTTGTAAAACGTATGCCCATATCCTATTACCTGATAGGAATGATTCTTCAGTTTGGATTTACGGTAATATCTAGATTCTCCTATCGTTTTCTCCTGCTTCTTCGAGGGAAGAATGTGGTAACAAATGTACCTCAGACAAAATGCATGCTCATTGGAGCCGGAAATGCAGGGCAGATAATTCTAAGAGATGTAAAGAATTCCAAGGAGCTTAATGAGAAGATCTGTTGCGTCATTGATGACAACCCTAATAAGTGGAATCGTTCCATGGAGGGAATACCTGTAGTTGGAGGTGCTGATGACATACTTCTCAACGTGGAAAAATATGACATCAAAAAGATTTACCTTGCCATCCCTTCCGCTACTGCGGAAAGAAGACGCGATATCCTCAACATATGCAAAGAAACAGATTGTGAGATAAAGGCACTTCCCGGCATCTACCAGTTAGCTATCGGAGATGTGTCCATTAAGGACATGAAGGATGTTGCTATCGAAGATCTCCTCGGAAGAGAACAGGTCAAGTTGGATCTTGAACCAGTCTTTAAATTCCTTCACGGAAAGCCAGTCATGGTAACAGGCGGAGGCGGCTCCATAGGAAGTGAGCTTTGCAGACAGATTGCGGCACATGAACCTGAAAGACTTATCATCTTTGATATCTATGAGAACAACGCATACGATATCCAGAACGAACTCAAAAAGAAATACCCCAACTTGAAGCTCACGGTTCTAATCGGTTCCGTAAGGGACAGCGGAAGGCTTCAGGCTGTCTTCTCAAAATATAAACCCCAGGTCGTATACCATGCGGCGGCCCACAAACATGTTCCTCTCATGGAAGAAAGTCCTTGTGAGGCAATCAAGAATAATGCAATAGGCACATATAAGACGGCATATGCTGCTATGAAGAACGGCTGTGAGAGATTTATTCTCATCAGTACCGACAAGGCAGTTAATCCGACTAATATTATGGGTGCCAGCAAACGCTTATGCGAGATGGTCATCCAAACCTTTGATTATATGATCAAAAATCACAGGGAGTCGGAACTTGTTAAGCTTACTGCCCATCTTGATTCGGAAGAAGTTGCGGGAAATGAGAACGATTTCAAGGCAAAGACTCAGTATGTGGCGGTCAGATTCGGCAATGTCCTTGGAAGTAACGGTTCTGTGGTGCCGCTTTTCAGAAAGCAGATTTCCGAAGGCGGTCCCGTAACTGTAACCCATCCCGATATAGTCAGATATTTCATGACTATTCCCGAAGCGGTCAGTCTTGTGCTTCAGGCTGGAGTGATGGGAGAAGGATCCGAGATTTTTGTTCTTGATATGGGATCTCCTGTTAAAATCGATACTCTTGCAAGAAACCTTATAAAACTCAGTGGATTCAAACCGGATGTTGATATCAAGATCGAGTATACCGGTCTCAGACCCGGTGAGAAGCTTTACGAAGAAAAGCTTATGGCAGAAGAGGGGCTTAAGACTACTCCTAATCATCTGATCCATATCGGAATGCCAATAGCTTTTGATAATGACGAATTCATCGAAAAACTGAAAAGCCTTAATGAAGTGTCCTTTGCTAATGATGAAGATAAAACAGTAAAGCTTGTAAAGGAAGCTGTTTCAACATACAGCCCCTGTATTGATGGTAATGAGATAAAATGATTGATTTTATTAATGACAACAGATTTAAAGGTATTAAACCGTTCAAAAAGAGAGTCCTTCTTGCGTCACCGACGATGCATTCTGTAAAGGATAAATACGGCAATGCATCCTGGACAGAATTTGAATATATCCGTGAGTCTTTTGAGGAAAACTGGATCACCTGTGCCGGATCTAACCTTACTGCACTTGAGCCTTTGATTGCAGATTACCTGGGTGCGGAACATATAGTAGGGCTGTCCTGTGGAACCGCTGCTATACACCTTGCTGTTAAGCTTGCGGCAGAAAAACTCTATGGAAGCTCTACAGGCGTCAAAACCCCTGATGGTGGTGTGCATGGAGGTTCCCTCTATGGGGGAAAAGTATTCTGCACAGATCTTACATTTGATGCTACAGTGAATCCTATCATATACGAAGGTGGAGAGCCTGTATTTATTGATTCCGAGTACGAAACCTGGAATATGGACCCGAAAGCTCTTGAAAAGGCCTTTGAACTATACCCTGACGTAATGCTTGTAGTATGCGCCCATCTTTATGGGACACCTGCCAAAATAGATGAAATAAAGTCTATATGCCAAAAACATGGAGCGCTCCTTATTGAGGATGCTGCAGAATCTCTCGGTTCAACCTATAAAGGAAAACAGACTGGTACGTTTGGGGACTATGGAGTTATCTCCTTCAACGGAAATAAGATCATTACAGGTAGTGCAGGCGGAGCGCTTATATGCAAAACCGCTGAAGAAGCGGATAAAGCCAGAAAATGGAGCACACAGTCCCGAGAACCCGCCCCATGGTATCAGCATAAAGAACTCGGATATAACTACCGTATGAGTAATATCATTGCAGGTATTGTCAGAGGACAGTTTGAATATCTTGATGAGCACATCAAAGCTAAAAAAGAAATCTATAAGAGGTATAAAGAGAGATTCAAAGGACTTCCCGTTCAAATGAACCCTGCGGGTAATAACAACACCCAAACTGATACCAACTGCTGGCTCAGCTGCATGATCATAGATGAAGATGCAATGGCACCTCATTCAAGGACTGATAAAGAACCTGTTTATTCGTCTGAAAAAGGCAAAAGCAGTCCATCAGAGATCCTTGACGCCCTTAACGCTTTTAATGCGGAGGGGCGCCCAATATGGAAGCCGATGCATATGCAGCCCATCTACCATAATAATTCCTATATTACCGTCGATGGAGAAATGGGAATTGATGGCGTGATCAATAGAAGTGTCAGTGAAGATATCTTCCAAAGGGGTCTGTGTCTCCCCAGTGATATCAAAATGACAGAAGAAGAGCAGGATGGTGTGATCGGGATCATCAGGAAGTGCTTTAGTAGAGAAAATCGTTAAACAGGAGATTCAATGTACGCAAAAATAATTAAACGCATATTGGATTTTCTTCTAAGCCTCAGTTTGATCGTCATCCTTTCTCCGGTTCTTCTGATCCTTATAATATTTGGTGTTGTTATGATGAAAGGTAATCCTTTCTTCACTCAAGACCGTCCCGGATACAAAGAGAAGATATTCAAGCTTATTAAGTTCAGATCTATGACCAATGAGAAAGACAAGGATGAAAAATTCCTCCCTGATGCAGACAGACTTATACCGTATGGGAAATTTCTCAGGTCGTCATCACTTGATGAACTTCCCGAACTGTTCAATATCTTGAAAGGTGACATGTCTTTTGTTGGCCCCAGACCTCTTCTTGTAGAATATCTTCCCAGATATTCCGTGGAGCAGCACAGACGTCATGATGTTATGCCGGGACTTACAGGATATGCCCAGGTGATGGGGAGAAATGCCATTAGCTGGGAAGAGAAATTTAAACTGGATGTCTGGTATGTAGACAATCAGACACTTGCGCTCGATATTAAAATACTAATTAAAACCTTTGCTGTTGTTCTGAAAAAAGAAGGTATCCATAGTGATACATCAGCTACGGTGGAATATTTTCAAGGAAATAAAGAGGATTAAATCACAATCATGAAAATGATCTTCATGGGAAGAAAAGAGTATTCGGCAGATATGATCGAGTGGTGCCTTGAGAAGGGAATTGATATCATTGCCGTTTGTACTGAGCCAGATACTTCAGACAACCCTGTTGTTATATCAGCTCATAAACATAACATTCCTGTAGTCTCCTTGGAGGAAGCGGAAAAACTTGATTGTGACCTGGCAGTATCATATCTGTATTCCAGAAAGATCAGAAAACCTCTCATAGAAAAACCGACTTTCGGTTGCATTAACTTTCACCCGGCCATTCTTCCCGATTGGAGAGGAACTGCGGGTTACAACATTGCGATTCTGAAAAAACTCCCTCAGTGGGGAGCAACCGCTCATTATGTTGATGAAAGTATTGATACGGGGGCAATCATCAAAGTTTCGAAGTTTGATTTTGATTATAAGCGCGAGACCGCTCTTACGCTTGAAAGAAAAACACAAAAAGTTCAAATGGAACTGTTTAAATCCGTAGTTTCCGATGTATTAAAGAACGGAAGGCCGGAAGCAACAAAGCAACTGCCTGAACAGGGCATATACATATCCAGGGATGAAATGAACAGGCTGAAAAGGATTGATCTTGATAAAGATGATCTGGATCTTAAGATACGAGCTTTTTGGTTTCCTCCATATGACGGCGCATTTATCGAAGTTAATGGTAAAAAGTACACATTAGTGAATGAAGAAATACTTAAATCATTGACTGCTGGCGACAATAACAACGGAGCGATATGAAGGCCCTTATACTGACCAACCATCAGCTGGGTTTGTATAAGTTCAGACGCGAGTTTTTGGAAAAACTGGTAGAAGATAAATATGAGGTTACGGTTTCTGTTCCGGACGGCGAATTTACCCGGGAACTGGAAGAGTTGGGAATCCGAGTGATA
>ONTX01000413.1 GCA_900320825.1 uncultured Lachnospiraceae bacterium
CTCTATTACTACAACGATGATGTGGTATCCGGCATGTGGAATTCATATGCGGACAGCGTTTCGAAAGGAAAGTTTAAGGCTGAAGGGATTGAGAACGGGATCAGATATATCTATACCGTAGGGGACGGTATGACTGATTTTATCGTGCCTTTGGAGTACAGACTCTATGATGAATATTTTGAAGTAAGCGTTCCTGCCGATCATATTGAGGAACTTGGAGCGGGATATGTCTACAGGATCCAGCTTCTCAGATATGTGGGAGCCGCAGGAACAGATGAAGAAGGTTATATTGTAGTTCCCAACGGTTCCGGAAGCCTTATCGAATTTAACAACGGCAAGACGGATGCTTCCATGTATTCCCAATATATCTATGACATAGATCCTCTTGCTTCCACTTACACAAATGTGGAGCCCCTTGAAAGTGCAAGGCTTCCCCTTTACGGGATCTGTACAGATGACTATGACATGCTGGTGACCGTAGAAGAATCGGCAAGTAACTGTGTAGTAAACGCACAGGTTTCCGGTGTGTTTAATGAATATAATTTTGCTTTTCCCACATTTGTTGCAAGGACTGTTGATGATCTTGTAAACTTCGGAGATTCTGATTCTCCCGTGCAGGTGATGGAAAAAGAAATGTATAAGACTCCCATGAGAGTCAGATACACCCTGCTTCCGAAAGAATATAAAGGGTATTCCGGAATCGCATCCTATTACAGAGACAGGCTGATATCAGAAGGCGTTCTTACGATAAACGAAGAGGCCGGCGATATTCCTTTTTACATGGATGTGATAGGCGCGGTTGGAGAAACCGGCCATGTTATGGGAATCCGTTATGATCACTCTTTTCCCATGACAACATTTGACCAGGCAGGTGAGATGTCCGACTATCTTGCGGAAAACGGTTTGACAAACCAGGTAATGAATTTCCAGGGCTGGTTTAACGGCGGATACTATCATGATGCCACAGACAGTTTTAAGATCATGGGTAATCTCGGCGGAAGAAAAGATCTTGAAAGACTGAATGGAAAAGTACTTGAAAACGGCGGAAAATTTTACGGTGATGTGGCATTTACAATGGTATCCTATGCGGATGACAGCTTCCCCTATACCAAGGTGGCATCAAGGTATTTTGGTTCAGGATATCCTGCAAGATTTGGCCTTGTAAATCCCACCAATTACAGAAACACATCGGGACTTGGTTACGATGCAAATCTTTACAACGCTCTTTCCCCCAAGTTCCTTCCAAGGTACGTGGGGAGCTTTGTAAAAAAATCCGGTAAGGTGGATATGTACGGCATCAGCTTAAGGGATCTGGGATCATACCTGATATCCGATAAAAAGAGGACAGAAGTTATAGAACGTGAACAGGCTCTTGATATCGTCCTTGGACAGCTTGAAGTTCTTAAAAACTCCGGACGCAGTCTTATGACAAGTCAGGCTAACGATTATGCCTTTGCATATTCGGGTGATATCATCAATGCTCCGTTAACAGACACTGAATATGCCATCATAGATGCAAGGATCCCTTTGTATGAGATGATCATTCACGGATGCATTGATTATTCATCGGATCTTCTTAATTACGAAAACAGTGATGATCTTAGGAAAACGGAGCTTCTTTTGATCGAAACGGGAGCTTCACCCCATTATGTCTTTACCCGGGAAGAATCAAGCCGTATGAAGATGACCGCATTAAACCGTTATTACAACACCACTTTTGATAACATGAAAGATGAAGCGGTCTGTGTTTATAAATATGTTAATGATGCATTAAAAGATGTTAAAAACGAAACTGTGATCAGTCATGAGATCCTTAACCCGGATGTCAGAAAGATAACATATTCAGGCGGCACAGTGATCTACGTCAATTACGGACAGACTGCTTTTGAAACTGATGGCATCACGGTAGATGCGATGAGTTATTTTGTTAAGGGAAGATAATGGCAGGTAAAAAAAGAGATAAAACTAAAAAGCGCCTGACAGCACTTCAGAAGAGAAACCGCAAGGGGTATCTGTTCATACTCCCCTGGTTTGTCGGTTTTGTCTGCTTTTATGTAAGAAGCATTTTAATGACAGTCCGTTTTTCCTTCAGTAAGCTTACCATGAATCCTTCAACCGGCGGATATTCCCTTGAGAGTGTGGGATTTGATAATTACATAAATGCCTTCAGGATTCATCCGACCTTTAAGCAGATAATGACCACTTCCGTGATGGACATGCTGATAGATGTACCCCTTATCATTTTCTTTTCACTTTTTATGGCAATGCTTCTTAACGGCAATTTCCCGGGAAGGGGAATAGTCAGGGCGATCTTTTTCCTGCCTGTTATTCTCAATACCGGGGCCATTACCGC
>ONTX01000412.1 GCA_900320825.1 uncultured Lachnospiraceae bacterium
ACCGATGGCAAAATGTGATATTTGTGGAAAAGGCGTTCATTTTGGCAACAATGTAAGTCATTCACATAGAAGATCAAACAGAATTTTCAATGCAAATGTTAAAAGGGTTAAGTGCAAGGTTAACGGAACCCCGACAAGACTTCATGTATGTACCAACTGCCTTAAATCAGGTAAGGTTGAACGAGCTTAATTGGATTATTAGAAGGCAGGGTCTTCCCTGTCTTCTTTTTTCATGCCTTTTCAAGCAAAAGAGACAGGGATAACCCTGTCTCTTTTATCAGAACTGTTCTTTTAATATTGCGTACTCTTCGTTAATTACCTGAACCGTTTCGTTATCACCGTCCATATTATCAGGATGGAATATCTTCAACAGGTCTCTGTATCTTTTCTTAAGTGCAAGTACATTATCCACACCGTTGAAAAAGACCCCTGTATTGTATGCCGATACATGTACCGAACCATTTCCCGAGGTACCGGCTGCCGCATATCTGCTTCTGTACTTCTCCTTCTCGGTCTCGAAATCCTCTCTCTCTTTACACAGTGTCCTGAATCCCGCTTCAAGGATCTCAAGCTTCTGCTGAAAAAGAATCTTCTCTGTTGCAAGTGTCTTAGATTCAAGTTCAGTTCTTCTTGCCTGTTCGGAAACAGTTGCCATTATGATGTTCCGTTCAGCTTCAAATTTCTGCTTCTTATCCTCGAATTCCTGCTTTTCTTTTTCGAACGACCTTCTGGCATATTCCAAGCGTTGACTCTCTTGCAAAAGCCACAGCTTGATAGATGCCATGTCTTCTACAGAAATATTCTGTGCAATATCCATTTTTTTCCCCTTATTATTTATAATCCCTCAAACTACACATAGTGCATCTTCCCCTTCGAAGCACTATATACTGTATTATAAATAACCTTGTTATTTTTTTCAAGGGGTTTTTCAAAATTTATGTAATTATTTTATGGAAACCTAATCTATTTCCCGTCAAAGGCCGCATCCCTTATTGCGTCATCTGTCATTTCATTCTCATTTTCCTTACTCGCGAACTTATTCACAATATCCGGAACCATATCAAGTATCTTTGTCATGCTGTCCTGATTCTTTATATTTACAAGTCTTGTTGTCCCGTTCTGAATTACAAGAACAGCTGACGGAGACATTTTCCCGGTAAGTCCGCCTGCACCGTTTGCCTTCTTCTCACCTCTGAAATCTCCGGCTCCCACGCCAAAGGAAACATCAACAAAGGGAACTATGATCGTATCTCCTATCACAGTGGGTTCTCCCACAACCGTCTTGCTGGAGAGAAATCCGTCCATCCCATTCAGCATTGAATCAACAACTTCCTTGAAATTACCTGCCATTACTGTTCTCCTTCTTCATTATCCTTATTAATCGTTTTACCTTCTTATTAAAATACAGGGCTATAAAGGTTTTCACAAGAACATATATATAAATCCTGCCCTTTATGGAAACATCGAATGCAAGAACACTGTTTTCAAAATCCGGATGAAGCTTTAGTCCGGGGCTGTAGAGCGGGTAAGCTATCGCTGCTGCCGCAAGCACCCTTCCGGTGTCAGCAGGATCATCTGCCCCGTAGTCAACATATCCCTTCAGCTTTCTGGGACGAATGCTCCTTAAGAGCGACCTGCCCCTTTTAATGATAAGTGCAAGGGCCTGCCTGTTTGAAGCATCATTTGATAAGGCATCAATGTAGTAATCAGCTTCCTCAGCCTTAAGTGCAAAACCTTTAAGTACATCTTTTATCTTATCATATATTCTTACAAGTTTATCTCTTAACTTAAAAAACAACCCGGCAGCCCTATCCAAAGCACCGGAGGCAGCAGCTTTCTTGGCGGCATCATCGTCCTGACCGTATGAATCCATATCCTTTGCAGCAGAGATATTATCCGTCACATGCTCCGGGATCCCATTGGGGGTTATTGTTTTTTCCCTGAAAACATCTCCTGTATCGTCATACTCAGTCATAGTGTATTCTACTTTTGTCTTACTGCTTCCGTTTCCCTTTTTTGACGCCTCTTTAGCTTTTTTCTTTAAGTCTTTCTTTTCAGCTTTTTGCTTCTTTTTTTCCGCCCTCTCTTCCCTGCTTCTCAATCGGATGCCAAACACCCTTATTGTTAATCCTCTTCCGTTTTCGCTATATTCATAATCAGCCCTTAATATCCTAAGAAGCCACGATGCCCCGGCTCCTGCCCTTACTTCACTTCCCTCATCTCTGATTTTGATTCCGTATCCCGTATACCTTACCGGAACAAAAAGAATGATCAACAGTAAAAAAAGAGCCAGGGAAAGAATGGCCAGTAAAGCTATGCCAATGATCTTCAGTATAAAAAGAATGGTTGCAAGCATCAGCCCTTCCCCTTTGCAAAATAATCCCTGATACCTTCGTATCCGCCGGTCCTTTCGTAATGGCCGGCAACTATCTTAACAATGATATCATTTGCCTTGCGTCTGCTCTCGGCAAGTCCGATAACAAAATGATCGGCATGTCTTATCCTCCTTATCTTAAACATGGAGGAATGTATTATATTAAACATATCCCCCGGAGTATCGGACAGGGTAATAACAAAAAGTCCTGTCATACCTGCTCCGAGTTTAAGTTTTCTTTTTATCTTACTTAAGTTTTTTTCTGTACTGTCAGTCAGATACAGGTTTTCGTAATATCTTATCATTTTATCTGCCTTTGCTGCATATATCAGAAATTATAGCATAACCATGGGTTATTTTGTAGTCCGATATTTCAGTCGCAGTAAAGCAGTATTTTACCACCAGTTTCTTAGCCGTTTCCGGTTCCGTGCGCTTATCGATCACGCAGTGTTCCCCAAATGATAATCCCTGCTCCGTGAACATCTTATACATGCCGTCACAGTCATCATCATTTTGCTCATGATCAAACGGGCATGCCGTGATAAACACGATGCTATCCCTCTTCGTCAATTCAGCACGAAGCCTCTCTGTTATCTCCT
>ONTX01000411.1 GCA_900320825.1 uncultured Lachnospiraceae bacterium
GAACCTCATTTTTCGCGGCATATCAATGTTACGTGCCGTCAGATAGCTCGAATCAACGTAATTATAAAGCGTCCGCAATGAGCAGGGGATCTCGTCTTTATGCTGCTCGTAAATGGCTTGAAGAGAGTGTCCGTTGAGCAGAAGAGGAGAGACTATTGCATCGATCCGTTCCATTTCCTCTGCTGATAAAGAAACGCCTTCTCTTGAAGAACTTAGGTTCTTTTCGTATGTTGATTGGGCCAGTCGCGCGTCATAGTAGTAGCGTTCTTGATGACATTGACGACGCTTTTCGTCAGGACACCCATTGCATACAAAAGGGGCTTGGATGTGAGAAGGGCATATATCAGGTTCATATTCGGGACATTTATCGGTATTACAGTAGCCAAAACAATTCTCACAGAAATTTCTGCAACTATCCACTTCACAACCATGCGTCACATGACATCCCGGATGCTTTTTGCAGTTAAGATACAGATTTGCTCTGGATTTTTTGTATCTATTCCTCCTGATTTCGCGACTAATTGAAGCTACAGACTTTTCCAGGGCTGTCGCAATCGCTCTGAAACTCTGATTTCGTTCCAACATTTCTTGGATAGTGATCCTATCACTAAGGGTTAAATGCTTATTTTTCATCGTATTCCTCCATATTACGGAGCAATAACCCTACAGGAGTAAGAAATTTAGTTGTATATTCTATTATGCCACAGAGAAAAAGACACTGTTCGGAATCATTTTACTATTGTGGTGTTAGGGTCGGATTGAATTAACCATTCCGGGTCGGGAAGAAATAACCATTTTGTGTCGGAGAGAAACAGCCACTTTCAGCCGAAATAAAACAGCCGTTTTTGCATAGGGATATAAAATTTTGATTTTGTTAACTATTAACAGTTTGTTCATAATTTAAGAGAAAAGCGTCGCAAATGTTGGTTTTGCGGCGTTTTTTGCTTGTAACACGTGCTTGATTGATTTAAAAAAAACGTATTGACAAAAAATAAGTAATATATTACATTATTCACGTAGGTAACACATTACATAATTTCGAGAGGTAATTATATGAATTACGATGAGGCAATGAAAATAGAAAATGTGAAGTTCGGAGATATGCCTCCACAGCCTTTTTTGCTGGGGTTGCTCAGTGCATTTGATAACAGATATCAGGCGGCAGCTGATGCATATTTCAAGGAAATCACATGGAAGCAGTTCTTTGCCATAATCTGTATCAACTTATGTAAGGAACCACCGACACTTAACGAACTTTCAGATGTAATGGGCAGCTCTCATCAGAATGTGAAACAGATCTTACTGAAACTGGAAAAAAAGGGATTTATCTCAACTGTTCCTGATGAGAAAGATAAGCGAAAACAGCGTGTATTTGTCACTGATAAATGCAGGGAATTTTTAGACAAGAATGATAATAATGGTATGCAGAGTCAGTATATTATCGGATGCATTTTTAACGGAATCGATGAAAAGAGTCTGCAGATAACCATACAGACGATCATGAAGATGGAAAGGAATCTGAGCGAAATATGAAAACACTGATTATTTATACGTCACAGACCGGATTTACCAAAAGATACGCAGAGTGGCTTGCAGATAAAATAAGCGGAGAGCTTATTGAATTAAACGATGCTCAGAAGAAAGCGGATTCTTTTTTTGAAGATTATGATGCGATCTGCTACGGCGGATGGCTTAGGGCTGCGAGAATTGTAAAAGTAAACTGGTTCCTTGGAAAAGCAGTTAACTGGAAGGATAAGCGTCTTGCCCTGTTCTGCGTAGGGGGCAGTCCTAATGACAATCCGGATATTGATACATTTCTTCGAAATGCTCTTACGGAAGAGCAGAAGAAGTATATAAAGATTTTCTACTGTCAGGGTGGCTTTAACTATGAAAAGATGAAGGCGCCATCAAGGATTGCAATGAAGATGTTTGTGTCGGTTCTTAAGAATAAAAAAGACCCAACTGAAGAGGAAAAAATAATGGCCGAGAAGATGGCTACGTCATATGATATCTCTGACATTAAGTATATAGAACAGATAATTTCTTATCTGGAAGATAAAGACAATGAAAAAGTTGGCTAAAACGCTCCTTACAATTGTAGTCATAGTTGTGGCGTTTATAGCATCTACTGCAATGGTATTCAGTATTAGAATGAATAGCCAGGTAAAGTCATTCGACAGATCAGGGATCGATATCAGTCAGGTCTCGGATGGGGTATACAATGGCCATAGTGAAACAGATCTTGTTAAAGTAGAGGTCAGCGTAAAAATATCTGATGGGATGCTCCAAGATATTGAGATTCTTAGGCATGAGTGCGGTAAGGGACACCCTGCTAACAAAATAGTTAAGGATATGCTGAAGAAGAATGATATTGAGGTTGATGCAATCTCGGGTGCAACTATGTCCAGCGAAGTGATAAAAGATGCTGTTAGAAATGCGCTAAGAGAGGGGCTTTAGTCAATATC
>ONTX01000462.1 GCA_900320825.1 uncultured Lachnospiraceae bacterium
AATGAGGGTTTTAGGATATGAGGCTTCAGATCCCGAGGCTTTAGATTTGCCTTCGAGTGAGGTCTTGAGAGGAATAAAGGATATGAACGACGCAGTTACCGAACAGGGTTCACACAAATTAAGTGTAATTCCAGACGATGAAAACAAGGGGAAATATCGTATTGTGTATTTCGACGATGGGAAATGTGTAACCATAAAACGTGGACTTAGCACTCGTGACATTGCAGACAAACATTGTAAGCGTATTGTTTCGGCATCGGAGATCCTTACGGAGACAATGAAAAAGACCTTGAAAAACAGTCTGTGAAAATCGCCGCCGTTAAGGCGGCGATTTTGGAGCGGAAAAAGAGAGGGCTTTCGCCCCCTCTTCTTAAGCTTACGCTATCTTGATTGTGTCCTCTTCTATGTCAAACTCATAAACATTGTCTGATAACCTATCGCGAGGTGAAAGAACTTCGTCGTTAATCCTTTTTACTAAGTCGGAAAGTTCTTTTGTATCTCTTCCGGTATTAGCTGGAATAATAAGCACTTCGTGAATTGATGAGGGAATAATCAGGAATTTTCCTAACTTCTCGGCTATTCTTTCCATTAAAGGCTTATTAAAGATGATGCTTGCACCCTGAACTTTCTGCTTATTGGTTAAGATATAGAGCGGAAACTCTTCTTCTTCGGGGTCGATGTTATCGAGGTCGAAAATGTCTTCGTTCATCTTGCCTTCAAACAGTGCCTTCTCAATGCTCATAAATACTGGTTGTTGATTGGTAATGTTCTCAAATGCAGCTGCTTTGATTGATTCGAGGTCAACATTCCAAAGATTCATCAGTTGATTATCGATTGGAGCATCGGCGATTCCTTCAGATGTTGCTTCTACTCTAACAACAAACATAATTGAAAGGTCTTCAAACTCAACATGGGGTTTATTGGAAAGGTACTCTGCATTAGTAGCGGTATTAACAAGTCTTGGAAGAATTCTATCCTTTATACCTTCAAAGGTCAGGATGGAGTTCTTATCAAAGTTGTTAAGCTTTGCGTTCATGCGGATATCAGCAAGTTCGGAAAGGACTTCGTCAAGGTCTGCACCCTGCTGATACTTTTCGAAAGCTCTTGTGAGGTCAAGGGCTGGAATAACGCTGCACTTTTCGCCCTTTTTGCCGATTGATAAAGCTTCATAGTTGTAACCATTAGCCTTATGGACTGTTCGGATTGACATTTCAGCACCTTCAAAATCGGGTGTGAGATAGTTGATAATGTTTTCTTTGGCATAATTCTTAAACTCTGTAAATAACATATGGATTTCCTCCTGATAATAAACTTTGTGAATGTGATTTCCGGTAATGCCGGAGCTGGTGGGGTTAATCTTTCGAATCGTTTGAAACAATCATAGGCATCGCCTCCTTTCTGTTTTTATGAGATTTCCGTTTAAAGCCGTCGCCGTTTGGGGTTATGGCTCAAAAAGATGAAGCACTATAAGCGGTTCCGTAAAGGCCGAGCGTAGCGAGTACTATTTAGCCTTTACGGGTTCGCGGTGCGTAATAAAATGGAGCCTAACCATTAACGGAGATAGCAGTAAATGGAAGTCAAAGACTAAAAGGATCATGCCGATGATGATTCAAAAGACGATTCGAACAAAAAAAAGAAGCTGTCCAAGGACAGCTTCTGAATTCTCTTGAATTAGTTGAAAATTGTGGGGCTATAATAGTTTTACATAGTACAATGCTAGTTTTTATTTTGACTAAGGTAATCACCTATTCTCAATTCAAGTTCATCATACTGTGCAGGAGTTAATTCACTAACAGAATTTTTATTTACTAATTCCAAAAAATCATCAATTACTTCCCTTTCCGTTTGAGGATAATAATTATCCATATCATCGACAAACACTTTACTATTATCTTTTAATACACCAACGAATCGATCAACAACTTCCTTGGAATATCCAGTTTCTTTTTCAATCTCAGAAAGAGTAGTCTTCCCCTTAGATTCAATAAAGTTTTGTACTTTATTAGAAACTTTCGATAAAAGCTCTGTTTCTTCACCGTGGTTTCTTTCAGATAAGCGTATTATTTCATTTACTATTCTTATTTGACTTGGATTATTTCTGTGTTTTACTTCAAGCAAAAAGTCTTCTAATATATTGCAAACATCTGTGACAG
>ONTX01000414.1 GCA_900320825.1 uncultured Lachnospiraceae bacterium
GACCTGTGCTCAGATTGCAACTCAGATCGCTACGGGAGATCAGATCCCGTAGCGATTTTTCATTTCTTCACTTAATACCGCTTCTTTGAGGTACTCTTTTCCCTCTTCGATAAGCATGTCAACATCTCTTCTTACAAAGAATCCTGCGGAAGTGGATTTTTCGGAAGGTGAATAGACCTTAACGATAAATCTGTTACTCTCCCTGTCATATGCCAGATATCCGGAAACCGTAAACTCCGGTTTCAATTCTCCCATATCTATCACATTTGCGATGGAATCCGAATTAATGATCAGTTCATCTTCATAGAATTCAAATGTCTCATCCTCATAGTTTATGCCCTTCATTACCGTGATCTCACAGTTTCCCACAAGCGAGCCCTTATAATCATAGAAAGAAACATAACCGTAAGAATCCACAGATATAACATATTTTTCCGAAAGAGAAACGCTCACAAGATTATTTTCCCCGGATCTTGCCTCAAAGATAAATGATCCCTTTTCGTTATAAACTTCAAAACCTCCCTCGTCGCACAGAGCAAACGCGGAGGAATCTTCTTTCCATACGGCAAAGAAAGGCTCCAGAGAATCAAGCTTCACGCTTTTTCCAGTCCCTGTATCCGCAAGAAACGCCGTCGGTTTATCGTCATACTCTTCAAGCATGATTGTTTTTTTCTCATCGGGAGAAACAAACAAAACAGCCGAAAGTATGAAATCCGGAATATCTCCCGTAACCTCCGTGACGGAGACTTCTCCGCTTAACATGTTGACTTTGCCTATCCCGCCTCCGGACTCAAGATCACCCCAGAGAGCAAACCACACATCGTCACCCACGCAGCAGACCCCGTTTTCGGAAAAATCAGGAAGATCTTTGATGTACTCCGCTTTTCCGTCCCTTAGACCCAGTTTGAGGAGCCTGGGGCCGTATCTGTCCGAATCCGGATCACTGTTGTTGTTCATAAGGTATGCATATTCATTGTTCGAACCAATGAAAGAAACTCCCGTGTAATTGGATCCGTCAATAAGAGTCGACCAGATCACCCTGTCTCCTGCGGTATCGTAGCAATAAACCTTCATATTATCGCCAAAAAGCAGAACCTTTCCACCCGCCGGGATCGAATCGTAAACACTGACTCCGGTATCCATTCCTTCAAGACCTGCAAGGCTCCTGTCATAATAACCCGACCAATATTCCATCAGACTGTTCTCCGATGAATACTGCACCAAAAATGCGTTGCTGGAATTTTCATTACTGAATATTGCGGTATCTTCAACCTTCTCATTGAAGTACGCACGTGCCGCCATGGCAGCTGAGGGGTCTGTCAGTGAAATACTTACATACTGTCCGTCTCTGAGTATGCAGACCATATTTTTTCCGCCCCCTCCAAGATAAGCATCAATAAACTCGGAAGGAAGTTCTTTTACCGAAATAACATTGCCACTTTCGGTTTCTATCAAAGCGCACTTGTTCGAAAATGCGGAAAAAACACATTTAACCTGCTCGTCTTCGGGACCGAAATCTACTTCGCAGAGCTTGGACTGGAAACCTACAAGCGTATGAGGGACCGCACACTTCCACAAAAGTTTTCCGTCAGTAACTGAGTATTTTGCGATGATACAGTCATTTTCCTTAAGAGTTTGGACGCTGCCGTAAGAAGAACTTCCGGAAAAAGCATCCTCAACATAAGAAATCACTATTCCGTCCTGAGAAAAACACCTGTTGGAAATATATCCCAATTCGTCAGCCACCCTTAACCAGGTCTTCTCTTCCCTGTCATATATAAGAACCGAATAATCCCCGAAGTTAAGACACTCCACCTCAAGATATCTGCCTGTGGGATCAAGTTCCGCCCTGAGGACAGAACCCACAAGTTCGGCATCTTCAAGTTCATCTTCCAGCACATGACGCTCTTTTTCTCTGCCGCTTTCCGCATCAATGATCCTTATCTCATCATAACCCGCATATACGATCTCTCCGGTATCTTCAAAGGATTTAAGAATGTCACCGTAATCATAGTCACCGACTATTTCAACGCTCCACTTTGATTCCGAAAGATCCTGATCAAAAGCAACGATCTCATCGTATCCGCTTATAACAAGACATGAATCCGGCGTAAAAACAATATCATTAACAAAGATCGAAGAAGAATCAATGCTCTTTAAAAGTGAATGATCGGAAAGATCCCACACATTGACAGATCCGTACTCATCAAGCATTGCAAGCTTCTTCTCATCAGGGCTTACCAGGAACTTGCCTATCCTTTTTCCGGTACTGTATTTCCATACAGGAGCTATGTCCGAAAAACCGGGAACACTGTATGTTCCAAGCGCGTTATGCAGGGCATATACCGCCTGCGTAGTAAGGGGTCTTGGATCTTCTTCGGAAGGCAGCGCCGCAAGCGCAAGCTGTGTTGCACCTACTCTGTCATCATTATTCAAAAGCACAGCCGACTCTGCCGCAAGATACCTTGACTGGTTGCTCATGGACTCCATCAGATTGACCTGTGCGGTGTCGTAGTTCTGCTGGGCAAGCTTATAGTTTTTCTGTGCAAGATCGTAATTGTTCCTGATCTGCACAAGGCTCCAGCAAAGGTAAGCTATTACTCCCGCAAGTACAATCGAAGCACAGGATATGATCATTGCATTTCTGCGCCTGATATACTGTCTTCTTCTCTGAATTAGTTCATCATAAGAACAGCCCAGCATTGAAGCTGCAAGTCTCGGAAGTTCAACTTTTCTTGCTTTTTTTATACCGATACGGTAGTCGCAGCTCAGTGGCTCTATCAGTTCTTCTCTTGTCTCTTCTCTTCCGTCGGCAAGTTTTCTGGTAACGGTATCATGCAGAAGAATATCCGGGATAACTTCACCGGGTTCGCCGTCAACAAGCACCGTGAAAATATTTCTTTTCTGATGATACTTA
>ONTX01000198.1 GCA_900320825.1 uncultured Lachnospiraceae bacterium
CGGGACTCATAAAAAAAATAAGCCCGGATGTTGTTCTCACTTATACGATCAAATCGAATGTCTATGGCGGTTACGTCTGCGGAAGACTGAAGGTTCCTTATATCGCGAATGTGACAGGCCTTGGTACATCTATTGAGAACGGAGGACTGATCCGTACTCTTACCTTGTCCATGTATAAAAATGGACTGAAAAAAGCACAAAAAGTGTTCTTCCAAAACAGGAATAACATGAACTATATGCTGGATCGCAGGGTGATTTCCGAGAGCAAATGTGATCTGTTGCCGGGATCCGGAGTTAATACGGAGAGTTTCGGGTATCTTCCGTATCCGGAAAATGATAAGAAGGTCGTATTTACCACCATCGGAAGGATAATGAGAGATAAAGGCATAGATGAACTGCTTTCTGCAGCATCTGAAATAAAAAAGAATTATCCCGAAGTGGTTTTCAGACTTATAGGTGATTATGACGAAAACTGCGAAAAGACCGTAGAACAAATGGTACAAAGGGGTGTTATTGAACACATTCCTTTTCAGAAAGACATCAGACCATTTATCTCAGAAAGCCACGCTATTATTCATGCCTCATACCATGAAGGAATGAGCAATGTCCTTCTTGAAGCGGCATCATCCGGAAGACCCGTTATAGCAACAAATGTTCCAGGATGCATCGAGACCTTTGAACCCGGAGTGACTGGGATTTCATTTGAACCTAAAAGTGCGAAAAGCCTTGTGACTGCAATAGAACAGTTCTTATCTCTGACTCATGACCAAAAAAAACAAATGGGAAAATCCGGACGTGAAAAGATGGTAAGAGAGTTCGATAGGAATATAGTAATAGAGAAATACATGGATCAGATAGGCAGTATCGCAGAAATATGACTCAAATGACACAGAGAAACCATAATGGAACAAAGTATCTGTTGAGGCGCGTTGAGGCACTTTTTGAGATAGGTGTGTTCTGTGTTGTTTATTTCTATATTTGGAAATTCTGTTATCGCGAACATGGTTTTTATCCATACTATGGAAACGGAAAATTCATTCTGGCAGGTGTCTATGCGATGCTTTTGCTTGCTGTTATGTATAACTGCGAGGCGTTTAAGTTCGGATATCTTAAGTACGCAGATACTTTGACTGCACAATGGATATCCCTGGTGATAGTCAATACTATCACATATTTTCAGCTTTGCCTTATGGCAAACTACATGCTTAACGCAGTACCTGTATTAATACTGACGATCGTCGAATTTATTCTGTCTGCTACTTTTGTATATCTGTATACGGCGTTTTATCACACTCTGTATGTTCCTAAAAATATGATCATGATCTCCGGAGATCCGTCAAAAAGCGTTCTTTCTGATAAAATGAAAACACGTTCTGACAAATATAATATCAGCGCTGTGATTCCTGCGGAAAATGGTCTTGATGCGATAATAAAGGGCATAGAAGGCTATGATGCCGTAGTTTTGGATGATGTACCCGCAAGGCTCCGAAATGATGTGATGAAGTATTGTTACGGAAAATGCATTCGTACTTATGCTGTTCCTAAAATATCCGATATCATCAACCGTGGAGCCGAGGAGATAGCATTATTTGACACCCCCTTATTGTTGATCAAGGGTTATGGACCTACAAGTCTTGAACTTTTCGTTAAAAGACTTCTTGATGTGATTTTGGGTGTTTTGGCGCTCATCCTGTTTTCACCCTTTATGATCATAATTGCCATTGCAATAAAATTGGAGGATAAAGGCCCTGTTTTTTACAAGCAGAAACGAGTCACTTTAAATCACAGGAATTTTGATATCATCAAATTCCGTTCGATGATCGTAAATGCGGAAAAAAAGGGAGAAGTTATCCCTGCTGAAGATAATGACCCCAGGGTTACAAAGGTTGGAAAGATCATTCGCCCTACCCGTCTTGATGAGCTTCCGCAGATTTTCAATATCATTAAAGGGGATATGTCCATTGTGGGCCCTCGCCCTGAAAGAGTTGAACACTACGAAAAATATGAGAAGGATATCCCTGAATGGGTTTTCAGAACCAAAATGAAGGGCGGACTTACCGGCTATGCCCAGGTTTACGGAAAATACAACACTTCGGCATATGACAAACTCCGCATGGATCTTATGTATATCGAGAACTATTCTCTGATGCTTGATATCAAGATAGTATTTATGACTCTGCAGGTTTTATTCAAAAAGGAAAAGACCGAAGGATTTGAGAAAACAAAGTGAGTGGTGAAGCGCTGCCCATGAGCCCCAATAAAAGGAAGTTGATCACAAAAATCCCTTTGATTTATAAGGCAATCTTTTTCGGATACTTCATTTTTGCCATATTTAATCTTTTGGGAATTGCTGATAATGATTATGTCAGAACTGTTCTTCAGATCATATTGGTTGTTGTCGTTTCTGTCTTTTATATAAGACAGGTGTGGAAAAGGGATTGCAGATGGGCTTATATCATTGCATATGTCTTCCGCCTTGGGCTTTTGCTGTTTTCCGTATATGGAAGA
>ONTX01000195.1 GCA_900320825.1 uncultured Lachnospiraceae bacterium
ATTCTTTGATCCTTTTGATCTTTACTTCATCTGCCATAGACTTTTTATCTCTTCCTGGGACAGTTCCCTGTACTCGCCGGGCTTAAGATTTCCCAGGGTTATGTTCATTACGCGGACTCTTTTAAGCTTTTTTACATTAAGTCCCACATGAAAACACATTCTGCGGATCTGTCTGTTGAGCCCCTGTGTAAGGGTTATGCTCATTACATTCCTGCCCCTTATCACAACCCTGCAGGGCCTTGTCTTAACTTTAAGTTCCGGGATATACATTCCTGCGGAAAGTTTTTCCCTCATTTCTTCCGTGATCTCTTTATCGCAGGTGACAAGGTATTCCTTTTCATGGCCGTTTATGCCTCTCATCATATGATCGATAAGACCGCCGTCATTTGTAAGAAGGATGAGGCCTTCGGAATCCTTGTCCAGTCTGCCCGCATATGTAACCCTTACGGGATAATCGATATAATCGCTGATGAGTTTTTTGGCGTGGTCGTCTTTTTCCGAAGTGGTAACGCCCTTTGGTTTATAGAAAGCAAGGACCACTGTGGATGTTTTTCCCTTAAGCACCCTGCCCTCGTACTCCACTTTTTCGGAACCTGTCAGCACTTCTCCGACCTTTGCGATCCGTCCGTCAACGCTGACCTTGCCTTCTTCAATGAGTCTGTCGGCCTCACGTCTTGAACATATTCCTGACTCAGCCAGAAATTTATTCAGTCTTATTTTTCCTGAGTCCATATCTCCATATCTCCGATGAGCTTCGTTTCGGGGATCCCGATACTCTCAGCTCCTCTTTTTGCCATTTTGTCCGCAAGCTCGTTATATTTGTGGCCTTTGTGTGCCTCGACTTTAAAAAAACGGATATCTATATGACTCATCCATCCCTTCATTGACATGGAATAGGATCTTGTCAGGTCGTTCTTGCTTTTCCATGCACCTGTGACCCAGCACTCGATACCGGCATAATCATAATAGATGTTGATCCGTTTATATCCGCTCTTTATGGCACAAAGGACCGCATTCATGGCACCCAGCATCTCGCCCGTCACATTTCTCTGCTTTGCATTTTCGGGATCGTTACCGCTTCCGCACATCACACGCACACTGCCGTCTTCAGGCAGAAAAACACATCCGAAGGAATATACTCCGGATTCTACGGAAAAGCTTCCGTCCACATATGCATCTATACTATCCTTACCTGCCACACTGTCTCCAAAAAAAGTGGTAAAAATGCAAAAAAAAGGCTATACTTTTGAAAGCTTAAAAACTTGTAACATTATACCATACAGACGGTTCTAAGGACGATATTTGTGAAAAAAACCATCAAACTCTTAACATATACCATCTCGGAAAAAGTAACGGCGCTTGTATGCCTTGCGGGACTCATTTTAACCATGATCCCCATATACAGACTCTCCCGTTTTTCTATTCCCTACTATGACGATTACGGTGCAGCTGCAGGCACCATAGCCTGGAGCATTCAGTTTGACACTTCTTATCTGACAGGTGCCATAGTCCATGCACGCCAGATGTGGTGGGCCTGGGAAGGAACATATTTTGCAAGAGTCCTCATGGCACTTGACCCCATAATCTGGGGTGAAAAGTACCATTTTATCGGAATTGTGATCATAATCACTTCACTTCTTGTATCCGTTTTCACATTCATTTACATGATCTGCAGAAAACTTTTAAGAGCCGCAAAATGGGACTCTGTGGCTGCTTCTTCCATAGTCTGCGAGATAACCATACTTTTTATATATACCGCCCAGCAGGGATTCTACTGGTACAACAGCGGTGTTAAATACATCGTGGGATTCTCCCTGTGGCTTTTTTCCATATGCACATATGTAATGACTCTCATATCGAAAAAAACTTATCAGAATATCATTTGGGGAATACTGTCTGCAGCGCTCATCTTCTGCGTTGCAGGTTCTAATTTCGTTACGGTACTCCAGTCCCTTATAGTCTCGGTATCTCTCTTTGCAGCCGGTGCTTTGATATACAAAAAAAGAGCTCTTTTCCTGCTGCCTGCACTATGTGCAAACTTTTACGGAGCAAAGCTCTGTCTACTTGCCCCCGGCAATGCAAAAAGATCATCCGCATATGAAGGAATGGGGGCTATGGAGGCAATCCTTGCATCCTTTAAGACAGGCTATGAATTCCTTGATAAATTCTTAGACTGGAGAACACTTCTTTTGTTTTTGATCGCTCTTCCCATTTCCTACAGGATCGTAAGAAAGTCCGGGATCACATTTAAGATAAGTTATTTTATAATGCTTGCCCTGTGGTCCGTATGCCTGTATGCATCGGGATTTACGCCTAATCTGTACTCTTCGGGAGAGGTGGTTTTATCAAGAGTAATTAATGTGATAAAGCTTGTCTTTCAGATCCTCCTGTGGATAAACATGACTTATTTTCTGGGACTTATATCGCAGATAAAACCGGGAAAAAGAAAAAAATGGAAGGGTTATGTTATATGGCCCGCAGTCATTCCATGGCTTATCCTGTGGATCTTCTTTTTTAAGATCCAGCCAAATCCCATCGGAACATATTCTGCATTCGGTGCTGACTTTTATCTGAAGTCGGGTCAGGCTCAGCAGTTTTATTCGGAATATACTGAAAGGGTAAACCAGCTGTACTATTCAAGCAGTTCCGATATTGTATTTAAGCCTTACACAAATATGCCATGGTTTTTGGGATGGACGGATATAAGCACAAATCCCGATGAAGAATCCAACAGATTTATGGCTGATTTTTACCATAAAACATCCATAAGAGTAAGCGAATAGATCCTACATGAAAAAATATGCCACGCAATATGATATGATGAC
>ONTX01000167.1 GCA_900320825.1 uncultured Lachnospiraceae bacterium
ACTCCCGCCTCCGCCCGCTCCGCCCGATATACCGGCTGTTGCCGCATCTGTACCGTTTAAGGGCCTTAAACGCGGCAAAGACAGGGAAGAGGGGAAGAAAAAGAGAAGGTCGATATACGACGAAATCTTAGCGGAAAAGGAGGCGAAAGAAGAGCCCGGGCAGATGGGCTGCTTCTTCGAAGCGAGAGCATGAAAAATGAAAAGAGAAGGTAAACGCCTTGTGCACAATGGGTTGCGCAGGGCGTTTCTTTGCGATATGATATTAATATCTTTTTTTATGGAGGGTGTGTTATGTTTGTGAATACTTTTTGGTCACTCGTACCGGCGATAATAGCTATCGGTCTGGCACTCATTACCAAGGAGGTTTATTCCTCGCTGTTTATCGGCATCATAGCCGGAGGACTTCTGTACTCGGGATTTTCTTTTACCGGGATGATGCAGCAGGTATTTCCGGATGGTATGATAGCCCAGTTATCGGATGGATGGAATGTGGGGATCCTTATCTTCCTTGTAGTGCTCGGAAGTATGGTCATGATAATGAACCGTGCCGGGGGTTCGGCAGCTTTTGGAAAATGGTCGGTTGATCATGTTAAGACAAAGACAGGGGCGCAGCTGGCTACTATAGTGCTCGGCGTACTTATATTTATCGACGACTATTTTAACTGTCTTACGGTCGGATCGGTAATGCGGCCGCTTACCGATAAGCATAAGATATCCAGGGAGAAGCTGGCATATCTGATAGATGCTACGGCTGCTCCCGTATGTATAATAGCTCCCATATCATCATGGGCTGCGGCTGTCACCGGTTTTGTTGACGGAGCCAACGGCCTTTCGCTGTTCATGAGAGCGATACCGTACAATTTCTATGCATTCCTTACTATCACCATGATGATCACCCTTACGGTCAGGAATACGGATTTCGGTCCGATGAGACTTGCGGAACTTAATAATAAGCTTCAGAAAAACGATGAAGAAAAAAAAGCAGAACATGCATCGATCACCGGCGCCGAGGATCAGCCCAACCCGCCTGTTTCGCCTAAAGGAAAGGTCATACATCTTATTTTCCCCATAATCACGCTCATCGTGACCTGCGTTATAGGTATGATCTATACGGGCGGTTTCTTTGAAGGAGAGAGTTTTGTTGATGCATTCTCGAATTCCGACGCATCGGTAGGTCTTGTGTACGGCTCGGTCGTAGCGCTGGTTATTACGATAATCTTTATGATCGCGACTAAGGTATTGAATTTTAATGAATGCATGAGCGCGATACCCGAGGGATTTAAGAGCATGGTACCGGCGATCCTTATATTGACATTTGCATGGACGTTAAAGTCAATGACCGATGCTCTCGGAGCAAAGGAGTATGTTGCGGGCCTTGTTGAGAATATCGCAGGTAACCACGCACTTATGAGCATGCTTCCGGCCATAGTTTTCCTGATCGGAACGTTCCTTGCATTTGCTACGGGTACATCGTGGGGAACCTTCGGTATTCTTATTCCGATCGTTGTCAATGTATTTGGCGCAGATATCAACAATGAACTTATGATAATCGCGATCTCTGCATGTATGGCTGGTGCTGTCTGCGGAGACCATTGCTCGCCTATATCCGATACCACGATAATGGCAAGTGCGGGAGCGCAGTGTAACCATATAGCCCATGTTTCGACACAGCTGCCGTATGCTCTTACTGCTGCTGCAATATCGTTCGTGGCATATATAATCACCGGATTTGTGAGGAACTGGCTTATATGTCTGCCGCTGGGAATGGTGCTGATGGTAGTCACCATTCTTGTCATCGGTAAAAAAGATGCGGGAAAAGAGGCTGCGTGATCGATCAGAGCAGGTTAAGGCATGCATACATCTCGTTCATGATCTCATCATTGAAACATGCGCGCCGGTCATACATGGATATGACGGAGGGCAGGCTTTGAGGATATGATCCGGGCTCCTTAAGTGAGAGCAGCAGGGAGAACATGAAGATCATGTTTGTATGTATCATACCGAGAGAGGCATTTTTTAAGAAACTGTAGTCTTCGAAACTCTTAAGGAAATACAGATACAGATAATATGTATAGTAAGCGGTGCAGTAATGCACCGCTTCTTTGTTATCGTTCATAAAGCTGCGGAAGGTTTCCACCCACGAGGCTGAACTGCTCATTATGCTTTTGTATCTGTCAAAATACAGTCGGCAGAGCCTGAACAGAAACGGATTGGTACGTTCCAGACGTTTGTGATAAAACGAAGTGTCCATTATGGAACGGAAAACATCAGTGTCAAACGGGAAAAGTCTGAGTTTTTCGCCCGAGTGAAAACTTTCAAACGGAAAGGATGACAGAAAATCCGTCTCTCCTTCCAGAAATGATCGCTGAAGCCTTGAGGAATACGAATAAATATCGTTAAAAACCATGTTTAAGGTATCGGCGTCATTTATACCGTTTAACCGCTTTAGGATCGATGACCTGGTAAGCAGCATTTTATCGAGAAGATCGTTATCGTCATTACAGGTACACGGATCGCTTGAGGGTATTCCTTCATGTGATATAAGGGACAGATCTGCTGCATTTGCAAGCAGCAGCTCGGCTGCCTTAATGCAGGCAGGATCCATATAGTGTTCTTCGAATCTTACATAATTCCTGTAGAAGCGCGGGAACATCCTGCAGGCTTCCGGTATGAATTCATGCCCCTTAATGATCTGCAGGCGGCACAGACCGTTCCTGTCATGAAAGGCACATTCTCCCGAACCCTTGTTAAAGCATACAATATCCCTGTTTGAGACGGCAGCGCGAAGGGAAAGGCCGAGACGTCCTTTCTGACTGCGGAAACGATCGACATCCTCCCCCGTAAGCGGTATCATCCACCCGCGGCAGCAGGTGTGCTCGCACTTTCCTCCCGTGCATACGAACTGTTTGTAAAAAGATATTTCCCGTATCTCCATTTGTTTCGCTCCGTGTCGGTTTTCTCTCTAAGTATAATACGAAAAATATATATTTAGTACTGTAAAAATCCATATTATTAGAGTATAATTACTCTATATATTCTTTTGAGAGGGAATAGTGTCTATGAGGTTTTCGCTTCGGAAAAAGACTGTACTGCTCATATCCGTGTTGATGCTTGTTACGTGTATTATCGGGAGCCTTGCGAACAGAAGGTTCATCAATGTTATGGTAGGCGGTCATTATGCGGATGATTCAAAAGCGATAGCGGATACGGTTGCTGCGGTTATCGATGCAGGAAAGGTGAAGGAACTTCGCGATCGGGTTATTGATATATACAGATCGACTGATGACAAGGTTCGGAGTGATGAATGGGGTACACCCGGGTTTGATGCATATATAGCCCGGTATGCTGAAATAGAGAACCTGCCTGATTTTATCGAACTGCGTGATTGGCTGCGTGTATTTCAGGAGAACAGCGATATCGACTGTCTGTATCTGATCTGGATAGATGCAGATGAGAAGAACGGCGTATATCTGTGTGATGCGGCTTGTGAAGATGCATGTCCGCCGGGATGTATTGACGAAGTATATCCGTTCAACTATCCGGTACTAAAGGATCCGGAACTCGGATTTTCACCATATGAAACAGATACGGAAGAGTATGGACGGCTCGTTACGGCGGCTTCTCCGATCCATTACAACGGAGAAGTGATAGCTTATGCGGCTGCGGATATATCCATGGAGAACATTACACAGATCGAGCGTCATTACGGAAAGATCAATCTGTGGATCCATATCGGTCTGACTGTTGTTGTGGGTATCATAGGGATCCTTATTGTCAATGCATGGGTCATCAATCCTATAAATAAACTGTCCGAGGTTGCGTCTACGTATAAGGGGA
>ONTX01000030.1 GCA_900320825.1 uncultured Lachnospiraceae bacterium
CCGCATTTCTTACAGGTGATGATTTCAGTTCGGTTCATGTCAGACTCCTCAAAGTAAAAGAATAAAAACTCCTCCGTGACTGAAAGGAGTATAGCATAAACCCCGTAACAAAAGCATCAAGGGGATGTAACAGGGGTGTAAATTATAAGAAGATGATGGATGAAAACATATAGCATTTCAAGAAGGTTCAATTGCATTTCGAATTGAACATAAAAAACATATCATATTTTTATGAGAAATGTGTTGACAAGAACATAGAGGTGTGTTATTATGCTCATGTACGGAATGTACATAAAAAACATATCAACAATAATAAGGAACCGTAAAGAATGGTCTTGACGATAAGCGGAAAGGAGCAGTAAAATGGGAATGTACGAAGTATGTGCGAAATGTGGTCATGTTGGCCGAAATAATTATGTCGAAAAAGTATTCGCGGTTAAAGCTTCAGATGGCAAGGAGGCTGCTGCAAAAGTCAGACAGTTGCCACGTGTAAAGCATGATCAAAAGGACGCGATTCGGTACGTCAGGGAGATCGGCGAAAAACGGTACGCTGAGATTATTAATATGAACAAGATGGATCCGTTCTTCCGTTGCCATAACATTCAGGAACAGAGAAAAACCTGCAATATGGAAGTCAAACGCGAAGACAGAAGAGAACACGGTGAGAAGCCTGGCAAACTGCGGCAAAAAAGACCGCGGCAGCCGATAAAAAGGATGTCTTCTTCTAAATTGATCAATATCTATTATAACGAGGTGGGTCCGGTATGCTGAATATGATGAAATTATCAGACTGTGCGAAAATTGTTGGCGGTCAGATCATGAGTCGAGTTACAGCCAATGTAGAAAAAGGCGATGAAGTTGTCGAAACACGTAAAGTTGTAATTCCGAAATGCATTCATAGTGATGGGACGATCGTTGTGGAGGATATGCCGGAGGAAGACCTGAAAGTTGCTGCGGATACAAAAAAGTTGACGCAAGCCGGCGATATTGTCATAAAACTATCCACTCCTTATGATGCCGGACTTGTCACTGATGAAACAGCTGGAGCAATAGTTCCTTCCTTCTGCGCTATTATTAAACTGAAAGAATCGGTTGATCATAATTATTTGTTGGCATTTCTAAACAGCAGCACGTGTAAAGATCAGCTCAGAATGCAGGTGAGCGGTGCGATCATGACTGTGCTTTCTGTTGGGAAGGTTGGGGGAGTTGAAGTTCCTTTTCCTTCTATTAATGAGCAGCAGGCCATTGGCACAAGATTTGTAGAAACTGCCAATAGGCTGGCTATTCTTAGGAAGATTACGGCTCTTGAAGTAAAACGGAACGATGTTACGTTTAAGGAGATGATCAAGAACATATGATGAACGCTGAAGAAATGAACAGAATAGTATGGAATTTGATCAACTGCCTTCATGGAATTATCTTTTCACCGGACAAGCTTTCAAGTAGTGCTGTCAGACTTCTATTCCTGAAGTATGCAGTAGATAACAGTGTTGGTGCAACGGATCTGGATTCAATGGAATATTGTGCAAAGGCGCAGAAAGTGTTTGCAAAGCGTGATACGGAATCTGGCTTAGAAACGATTATTCCGGTACTACAAAATATTGATCTTGCATATAACCTAAGCAGCATCATAAGTAATAATGATACGGTTGAACAGTATGCTGCTGAACTCTTTGGGATGGATCGGTTACGTCAAAAGAAAAACACCACAGATCTGAGCTTTAAACGGGTTATGGAAATGCTGGCTTCCATCGATTTGGAAGAGGAAAGCAAGGAAAGCCACGACCTTGGAAGACTGCTCGTAGATGCTCTGATTGCGATGACAGCTTCTGCCATGGAAGGAAACAAAATGGCAGCATCCAGCTCAACAAGTATAGGTTTGGCAAAACTGGCAAAAGCGATACTCAATGTTAAGCGAAATGATACATACTGTGATTTTGCTTGCGGGAAAGGGTTATCTACTATAGAAATAACAGGGGCAACTCTTCCGCAGGTTACCAATATTGATATTGTTCAAGAATCAGCATCTATTTCAGCCATGTTACTGATTATGTATGGCTATGAACACTTTAGTGTTAAATGTGAAGACAGCCTGCGTGAAAAACAGCAGGGCATCAGTGGGAACAAAATCTTTGTAGATCCACCTATAGGGATTAGACTGCAGAAAGCAGGAGAGGAAAAATCGACAGACAGTATTCTCTTGGCATGTGACAGAATTATTCATGATTATCTGTCATCAGACGGTATTGCTGTAGTGACAACTCCCAGTGGACCGTTGTTCAGGCAAGGAACTGCTATAGGGATAAAAAACGAAATGGTTTCCCTGGGACTTCTGTATGCAGTGATTGCACTCCCGCCTATGTGGAGTGGAACTACTATTGGTACAAACTTACTTGTTCTGAGGAAAACACCGTCTCGGAATACTCTCTTTGTTGATGCTTCAGATCTTGGCGGTGTTTCTGTAGAAAAAAAACGCGCGCGAGGATCGAGCATTTTAACAGAAAAACGAATTCAGGAAATCGCAGAAGTGATTCATAATCCACATGATATTCCCGGGTTTGCAAAAGTTGTTCCTAGCACTGAAATCAGTGCTAAAGAATATAATCTTGTTCCTGCAAATTATGTGATCAAACAGATTGAAGAAGATACGACCACACTGGCCGAGATTGATGAACAACTGACAGACTTGTATCGACAACTAAATTTATGATAAATATGGTATAGATAATCAGATAATAAAGGTATATTATCGTCTGTGACAAACAGCAGAAAGTATAAAAAGTAATTGACGATTAGTGGTATGATACAGCAACCATAGCTTGTCATTCCTGGAGGATATAACATATGGACAACCAGGCTATAAAGAAATTGGAATCAGATCTTTGGGAAGCGGCAGATCTTCTTCGGCAGGGTTCAAAACTGACAAGCCAGCAATACTGCATGCCGGTATTGGGCTTGCTGTTTCTGCGCTATGCGTATATCCGGTTCAAAAAGGTTGAGGAAGAAATTCTGAAAAACCGCCCGGTGCGCA
>ONTX01000465.1 GCA_900320825.1 uncultured Lachnospiraceae bacterium
AGCGGATTTGTCTACGGTCCGGATACCGTATGGCAGACGGAGTTTGAAGAAACATTTCCCTTTGAAGAGACGGAAGACCAGTTAAATGCCATAAGGGATACAAAGTCCGATATGGAAAGCAGCAAGGTGATGGACAGACTGATCTGCGGAGACGTGGGATTCGGAAAGACGGAGATTGCCATAAGGGCTGCGTTTAAGGCGGTGCAGGAAGGAAAGCAGGTTGCATGTCTTGTGCCCACCACCATCCTTGCGCAGCAGCATTTTGCCACATTCACCCAGAGGATGAAGGATTTTCCCGTGACCATAGGTCTTCTTTCAAGATTCAGGTCAACCTCCGAGATAAAAAAGACGCTCTCCGAACTTGGGAAGGGCCTGGTTGATATTGTGATCGGAACTCACAGACTTTTATCGGAGGATGTGCATTTTAAGGACCTTGGACTTCTCATAATAGATGAGGAGCAGAGGTTTGGTGTCGCCCATAAGGAAAAGATAAAAAAGATGCGTGAGAATGTGGATGTTCTTACGCTGTCTGCAACACCCATTCCCAGAACGCTTGAAATGAGTCTTGCGGGGATCAGGGATATGAGCCTTCTTGAAGAAGCCCCCACAGACCGTCAGCCCATTCAGACTTTTGTATGCGAATACAACGAAGAGATAGTCAGAGAAGCCATCTCAAGAGAACTTGCAAGGGGAGGACAGGTTTATTACCTCTACAACAATGTAAGGACCATTCTCGAACATACGGCAAGACTTCGTGAGGCGCTTCCTGATGCCAGGATAGAATTTGCCCACGGGCAGATGAAGGAAAGGGAGTTAGAGGATGTCATGTACGATTTTGTGGCCGGTGACATTGATGTCCTTGTAAGTACCACAATTATTGAAACGGGTATGGATATTCCCAATGTAAACACCCTTATCATCAACGATGCCGATAAGTTCGGTCTCTCCCAGCTCTACCAGCTCAGAGGAAGGGTTGGACGCTCATCAAGGGTAGCCTTTGCTTTTCTGATGTACAAAAAAGACAAGGTTTTATCTGAGATAGCAGAAAAGCGCCTGGGAGCCATCAGGGAGTTCACAAATCTTGGAAGCGGATACAGGATCGCACTCAGGGATCTTGAGATAAGAGGTGCGGGCAATCTCCTGGGAAAGAGCCAGCACGGTCATATGGAGGCTGTAGGCTACGATCTTTACTGTAAGATGCTGGGAGAAGCTGTTGGCAGACTTAAGGGAGATGAAGCCGTCGATGATTTTTCAACCATAATCAATCTGGACATTGATGCATTTATCCCCAGAGAATACATCTTTAATGAAGAGCAGAAACTGGATATGTACAAAAGGATCGCATCCATCGAAAACGAAGCTGATCTTTCGGACATGAGGGATGAGCTTCTGGACCGATTCGGTAAGGTTCCCCTTTCTGCTGAAAATCTCCTGAGGGTGGCGCTTATGAGAAAACTGGCCCACGGTATATATCTTACGGAGGTCAGGGGAGGTAAGGGAGAGATCGTCTTTTCCTTCAAGTCAGATGCCAAGGTTGATCCTTCAAAGATACCTGAGATCCTGAATAAGCATAAAAAACATCTCAGCTTCTCTGCAGGAGGCAGGGTTCCCGTTTTTACCTATGTGTACACATGTGAGACCCTTGAGGAAAAAGAAGAGCAGAATCTGATCCGTCTTACGGAAACTCTTCTTGAAGACATGCAGGTAATGAAACTGTGACAGCGAGGTGGCAGGAAACCGGGACTCAGGAAATAGTTTCTTTCTGCATCGAAAATAATTGATAAATACGGCGATATCTGATAAAATACACTTTACCTTTAAAAACAAGAAATAATTTATGAAAGGGGGAATTTATCCACATGAAGAAAATAATCACTAAACTTGTTCTTGCTGTGGCTGCTGCAATGTTCATCGCTGTTGCATATTCGGGAAACGATGTTGAGGCAGCTGTCAGGACAATGGCTGACGGAGGAAAGTTCGATGCTGCTTTCTATGCATCATCTTATCCCGATGTAGTCGCAGTTCTCGGAAAATCCGAGAAGGTTCTCTACAACCACTACAAGGCATACGGAAAGGCTGAGGGCAGACTTCCTTATGCAGGAGCAGCTCCCGACGGAGCAGCATTTGACCCTGTTTACTATGCCGCAAGATATCCCGATGTAGTTAAGGCTATGGGATCAGATCCCGCAATGCTCAAGCTTCATTATGATCTTGCAGGTAAGGCAGAGGGAAGATTTGCAAACCAGCTTGAGGAGACTCAGAAGACTACCGCAGCTGCTACCACCATTACTCCCGCACAGGCAGCAACCGCTGCAGCGGCACCGGCAGCAGGCGTAACCCTTGCTTCACTTCCTTCATCCTATATGGCTATCAGCACCGATCTTACTCTTGCAGGTGCAGGAAACGGATATCACGGAAAAGTTGTTCTTAAGACAGCAACAAGTGCTATCAGCTTCGGTATCCAGTATGACCTCTATGGTGCAAAGCCTTACAACGGAAAGGCAATCTACATCTGTGAGAACGTAGGAAGCAACGCAATTGGCGGACAGGTTTACACAAGACACGGACTTGCTCCTCTCGGACAGACCGTCAACATTATGGAAGCTTATGATACCGCTACCGGAATGTGCTATCTCTATGTTAACGGACAGCTTGTAGGACAGGTTGCAAATACCTTCCTCAGGGGACAGAACGTAACCGCATGTGTAGAGATCGCCGGAAGAGATGACGGATCATCCGTTATGGCATCTTTCGCAAACATCCGCTTCAAGAAGGCAGGAACTTCCGGAACAAACGGAGACTCTGTAATGTTCACCAGATGTACCTCCTCCAACCCCGGAATGACTCTTGTAGCTCCCGGAGCAAATGCTTACCAGTACAGAACAAACTACAATGCAACCGCTCAGGGTACCATCGTTGGCCTGAACGGACTTGACTGGGATAACGCATACTATGCAGTATCCGCTACCGCAGAGTTCGCAATGTATATGTAATGGAAAGCTTTCCTTAACAAAGTGATACCGCTGACCCCCGTGCAAACGCACGGGGGTTTTCTTATGTCCTTTTTTCATTGTTCGTTTTATACAAAAACCGGAAACTATTTTTGTAAAAACGTTTTCTTGTTCCGCTGCATCCCTTATTTTATAATGGAAACCAGGAAACGCAGATTCGTTTCCTGAAAATGAAAGACTAAAGTGAGGTCACCTATGCAGAGTATTGAAGTCTTAAAGCAGCAGATTCTCGATGGAGTAGTAAGCGTCTATCGTGATAAGGGAATAAAGTTCACCATGGACGATCTTGCAAAACACCTGGGAATGAGTAAGAAGACCATCTATCTTGTCTACAGGGATAAGAAAACTCTTTTTATGGATATGGTCGATCATGTCTTTGATTCCATTAAGGAAAGTGAAAGAAAGGTCGTGGAAGATCCTAAGCTTTCAACCACGGATAAGATACGTAAGATCCTGGGAGTACTTCCGGACAGTTATAAAAATATAGATCTTAAGCAGCTTTACATCCTCAGGGAAAAACATCCTGACATATACGAAAGAGTAGAGGAAAGGCTTGAGACCGGATGGGAACAGACCATCGCCCTGATTGAAAGAGGAATTGAAGAAGGCGCGATCAGGCCTGTGAACATAAGACTTATCAAAATGATGTATGAAGCTTCCATAGAGCAGTTTTTCTCAAGGGACATACTTATTAAAAATGACATAGCTTATGTTGATGCACTGAACCAGATAGTTGACATCATCGTTGACGGAATCGCCGTCAGGGATAATTGACAGGGAGGGGCAGATGAAAGAAAGATTTTTCTTAAGTGATGACTGGAGATTTACTTCCGAGTATGAAGACAGGATGCTTTTCCCCGAGTATGATGACGGTGGGCTTGAGGTCGTAAGGCTTCCCCATACTGTAAAGGAAACTCCTTTTAACTGTTTTGATGAATCTCTTTATCAGAAGTTATCTCTTTACCGTAAGCACATTGACGTGCCGGAAGAATGGAATGGCAGATGCATTAAGCTCACGTTTGAAGGGGCGGCCCATTATGCGGACGTATATGTCAACGGCGACAGAGCGGGAAGACATTATTGCGGATATACATCTTTCACCATAGATGTTTCAAAACTTCTTAAATACGGAACCGAAAACCTGATATCCGTTAAGCTTGACAGCAGGGAGGATCTGGACATACCTCCTTTCGGACATGTCATCGATTACATGACCTACGGCGGACTTTACAGGGATGTTTATATTGATGTTTATGACGGACCTCACCTTGAGCAGCTTTTTGTTTATACGGAAAAATCCGAAGAAGGTTTTGTATTAAAGACAAGTGCATTCGTGGATTCGGATCACGGCACTCTGATAGCTGAACAGTACATTAAGCCTCACGGAACCGAAGGGATCGGAACCAAACTCGGAAGCCTGGTTCTTACAGCAGACCTTAGTGCCATATCTTTTGCGGAAAGCCCCGAGGAAGTAAAACCATGGTATCCCGAAGCCCCCAATCTTTATGACGTTACTGTCAGAATACTCGATAAGGACACCGGAAAAGTATATGACGAAGAAGTTGTTGTAACGGGATTCAGAACTGCACACTGGAGTGCTGACGGATTTTACTTAAACGGTGAAAAATATCTGATAAGAGGACTGAACCGTCACCAGAGTTTTCCCTATGTAGGGTATGCAATGCCCGATTCACTTCAGAAGGAAGATGCAAGGATCCTTAAGGAAGAACTGGGAGTCAACGCCGTCAGGACATCACATTATCCCCAGTCACATGCATTCATATCCCAATGCGACAAACTCGGACTCCTTGTTTTCACTGAGATTCCGGGATGGCAGCACATCGGTGATGACATATGGAAAGAACAGGCAGTGGAAAATGTCAGGGAGATGGTCCTTGAGTACAGGAATCATCCTTCGATAATCCTCTGGGGTGTAAGGATAAATGAATCTGCGGATGATCATGATCTTTACGTACAGACAAATGCGTGTGCAAGAAGTCTTGATCCTTCAAGGGCAACCGGTGGTGTAAGGTGCATCAAAAAGAGCGAGTTTCTTGAAGATGTATATACCTACAATGATTTCTCCCATACGGGTGAAGGAACCGGCGGATGTGAACCCAAAAAGAGCGTGACTCCCGATCCTCTAAGACCCTACTTGATATCGGAGTACGGAGGGCATATTTATCCCACCAAGAGTTTTGATGATGAAGAGCACAGAGCAGAGCACGCTCTCAGACACGCTAAAGTAATAAATGATGTTGCTGCATCCGGAGATATTGCGGGAAGTTTCGGCTGGTGCATGTTTGACTACAATACTCATAAAGATTTCGGAAGCGGTGACAGGATATGCTACCACGGTGTCACCGATATGTTCAGGAACTTTAAGCAGGCGGCGTATGTATATGCTGCCCAGGGCATTCAGACTCCGATACTTGAACTGTCTTCTTCAATGGATATAGGAGAACATCCCGAAAGCCGGATCGGTGAAGTCTGGATCTACACCAATGCGGACAGTGTGAAGATGTATAAAAATGACACGCTGATCAAGGAATATTTTCCTTCGGATTCACCCTATACATACCTTCCGCACGGACCCATTCTGGTTGATGACTATATCGGGGATGCGGTGAGAAAGGGAGAGGATTTTTCATCGGCACAGGCTGAAGATGTAAAGTTTCTTCTCAACCAGTATTCAATGTACGGAATGGATAATCTTTCCGCCAAGGCAAAAGCCATTGCTGCAAAGTGCATGACGGTTTACAGGATGACCATGGAAGAAGCCTATGCACTCTATGCAAAATACATAGGCAACTGGGGCAATGAATCCCTGGTTTACAGATTTGATGCCATCAAGGACGGAGAAGTTGTTAAGAGCGTCCTGAAAGAATCGGTAAAGGAAGTAAGGATCACCGCACGTGCTTATGTTGAAGTTTTGGAAGAGACCGATACATATGATGCGGTTGCAGTAAGGATAAGGGCAGTCGACCAGAACGGAAATCTCGTACCTTACTTTAACGAACCTCTGCTTCTTCGTACGGAAGGACCGGTAAAACTCATAGGACCTTCGGCAATATCGCTGAAGGGCGGAATGGCCGGAACATATCTTAAGACTGTGGGAGAGACCGGAAAAGCAAGCCTTCAGATAGTAAGTGCCCAGGCCGGTGAAGCAAGGATAGAATTTGATGTCCACATAAACAGAAGCCCACGGATGTAAAAAACGTCCCGGATGATCAAAGCAAAGATGAAGTTGCCGTTTCGTCAAGAAAATATTTATACGGCAGATAAGGAGTATACATGGAAAACAAAAAGCTGACAGTGGGGGAGAAAGCGGCTTACGGTATCGGTGCAGTGGGAAAGGACATGGTCTACATGTTGTCCGCAAGTTATATCCTGTATTATTTCCAGGATCTTCTGGGGGTCAACTCCGTTGCAATGGGAATAATACTTCTTGCTGCAAGAGTCTTTGATGCATTTAACGATCCCATCATGGGAATTATTGTTGCCAAGACACATACAAGATGGGGAAGATTCCGCCCCTGGCTTTTTATAGGAACCATCACAAATGCAGTGATCTTGTTTGTGATGTTTGCCTGTCCGCCTGATCTTTCGGCTTCAGGACTTGTTGCATATGCCGCAGTGACATATATTCTCTGGGGCATCACTTATACAATGATGGATATTCCCTACTGGTCCATGATACCTGCTTTTACAAGAGGCGGAGGCGAAAGGGAAGGCCTTACAACACTGGCAAGGAGCTGCGCAGGAGTAGGAAGCGCTCTTGTTACCATCTTTACCGTCAAGATTGTCCAGACCATCGGAAATCTTCCTGCATTTGCGAATCTTTCCACCACGGCCAGGGAGATAGTAGGATTCAAATGGTTTGCACTCATCATTGCGGTTCTCTTTGTGGTTTTTATTACCATAACCTGTATTACCGTCAAGGAACAGAGCCTTGTTGATATGAAGTCTGCATCCGTAGGAGATATGTTTAAGGCACTTATCTCAAACGACCAGGCAATGACTGTGGTCATCGCCATCGTTCTTATCAACTGCTCCATCTATATTACTTCAAATCTTGTTATTTACTTTTTTAAATATGATTTCGGGGGCCTCGCATGGGGAAACAGTTATACTTTGTTTAATATGTTCGGAGGAGCCGTGCAGATCCTTTCCATGATGGTTGCTTATCCGATCCTCAGAGTTTTCTTAAGCAATGTAAAGATATTTTATGTATGCCTTGCAAGTGCCATTACAGGATATGCGACTCTCTTTGCAATCTGCTTTGTTAACATGAATTCTGTTTTCATTCTTTTCATTCCCGCGTTTTTCATATTTGCGGCAAACGGTGTGCTTCAGGTTATCACCACAGTATTTCTGGCAAATACCGTTGATTACGGAGAACTTAAGAACGGAAGACGTGACGAAAGTGTCATCTTTTCCATGCAGACTTTTGTCGTAAAACTTGCAAGCGGTGTCGCTGCATTTGTCGCATCGATCTGTCTGCAGCTTAATAACCTTCAGGGCGGTACTGCCGACACCACGGAAAAGATGGACTATTCCCTTGCAGTATCGGCTTCCTCCAAACTTGGTCTCAGGATGACAATGACTATCGTACCGGTCATCGGACTGGGAATCGCGATATTTGTTTTCAGTAAAAAATATATCCTGACTGATGCAAAGATTTCCGAGATATCAGAGAAACTGGAAGAAGGCAGAAAAAAGATTGGAGAATGATATGGAAGACAGATCAAA
>ONTX01000049.1 GCA_900320825.1 uncultured Lachnospiraceae bacterium
CGTATTTTTATTCATTCTTTCTCTTTCCGCGGTGCTGGTTTCAAATACCGCATCGGGAAAAATGATCAAAAATCCCGCATATATTGCAGTGACATACGGACTTATCCTGGGGCTTGCCGCAAACTGGAAAATGAGCATGTTTTGGGAGGCAGGTGCGGCAAACTACCTCTATATCACTGTATTTATCCTCTTATTCATATTCTGCTATCTCAGAGAACTTGAAGACTCTGCTCCCCTTAAGGGCATCACAGTCTGGATGATCCCCCTTGCCATAATCTCCGGATGGAGCAACGAAAATATGGGGCCCGTATGTTTTGTCCTTTCAGTCATCACGGAGATCATCCTCAAAAAGAAAGGCCGGAAGATAAAGACATGGATGATCGAAGGAAGCATATTATCCCTCTTTGGAAGCATCATGTGCATCGCTGCACCGGGCAATTTTGTAAGAAGCGGGGAAAACTATCAGGATATCGGAACTCTCTGGAAGACATTCCTTCGCTTTTATTATGAATCCACAGCGGTCTTTAAACATCAGATCCTCACCGTGACCGTTCTTGCATTCGTTCTCATTATGAGCATATGGGGACTTGGCATCGCACTTACGGTTTCCGAAAAAATGCTTCTTTTGGGAGCACTCCTTTCCTGGGGTGCCATGATCCTTTCTCCTCACTACCCCGACCGTGCCACCTTCGGCACCATGTGCCTTATCATATGTGTCGTGATCTCAAGAGCATCCCTTATGATCAGACAAAAAAAAGAAGTAGCTCTACCTCTTTTTCTTGGTTCCCTTGTCATATGGCTTAAGGGTCTGTATGATCTTTGCGACTTTCTCGCAAATGTTTACTACTGGATCAGATGATCATTTTTTCACGGCATGATGAGGCGACTCGTCATACTCTTTAATATAATCAGCGGTATAATCGGCATCGGATCTGCAAGGCGCATATACGGTGCCGTATTTTTGTCTGGTCTCTTCTCCCTTGCCGGTTATGAGTAAAACGGTAGGTGTTCTGACTTCCAGTATCGCCTTGTGTATCGCCGCACCTCTGTCTTCTATCTCTTCATAGTCGATCCCTGCCTTGCGGGCATTTTCAGCTATCTGTGCGGATATCTCCTCTGCAGGATCGGGACCCGGGTCCTCTGCACAGATATAGATCTTATCCGCATATTTTGCAGCGACTTCCACAAGTTCATGCCTTCTCTGGTAAGCCTTTCCTCCGGGACATCCGAACAGCCCCACCACCCTGTAGCCGGGATATTCTTTTTTTATGGATGAATACAGTGCTTCAAAGCTCAGCTTGTTGTGAGCGTAATCCACGAACGCGTTTACAAGTCCGTCCTTACTTACGTACAGTTCCATCCTGCCGGGGGACTTGGCTTTCCTTAACCCATCCCTGATGCAGGAGACCGGGATTCCGTATATGTCTGACGCCGCTATAACCCCGAGTGCATTTTCCACATTGAAAAGTCCGGGCATTGTCAGTTCAAATTCTTCTTCAAAGGAAGGTTCCGTCTTTTTGACAACGGTGAAGAAAATACTTCCACCTTCTTTTCTGATATCTTTCGCAAAATAATCCGCAGATCCGTCCTTGCAGGAAAATGTCACATGATCCGCCGACGCCTTCGCAGCTTCCAGAACCCTGTCTGCATGGTCCGAATCCAGATTGACCACGGCATGCTCAGTAAGAGCAAACATCTTGAGTTTGGAGGAAAAATAATCCTCAAAATCCCTGTGCTCGTTGGGACTGATGTGATCTTCCGAGATATTCATAAAGACAGCAACGCTGAATCTGATACCGTCCACCCTGTCATACTTGAGAGCCTGGGACGAAACCTCCATCTCCAGATACTCGATATCTGAAGATACGGCATTGTAAAAATGCCTGTGAAGCTCTAAGGACTCAGCGGTGGTGATATGGGACTCTTCCCTGATCACTCCGTCATAATTGTCTATGGAAGAAAGAACCGCACTTTCGGGCTTTCCGGATACTTTCATATACTCATCGACTACCGACTTCATATAATATGTCGATGTTGACTTACCCTTGGTTCCGCCGAAAGCCGTGATCTTTATTTTATCCTGGGGATGATCATAAAAAAGATCTCCCAGATACGGCATAGCCTTTCTGATATCCGATACGATGATGGCGGGAACATCTCCTCCTTCGGGATATTCAGTTTCAGAGATATATGCAACCGCCCCGTCGCTGATCGCATTTTTCAGATACTCGGGTTTGAAAGCAGCACCTTTGCAGACAAAGAGAGTTCCTTCACACACCTCTCTTGAATCATATGTAACGAAATCTATCTCTGCGGAAAACTTCTCTTCTCCTGTCTTTTTTACCAGGAGACCTTTTTCCTCAAGAAGATCACTGTATTTTGAAAGAGACATTTTTATGCCCATTTTTCCGGTCCTTATGCTTTATTTTTTATCACGATTCTTTGTAGACTGCACCGCTTCTTACGATGGATTCCCTGACCAGAATATCAAGAGCATCCACGCAGTGACTCGGAATCTTGTGATGCTTTTTATAGACGCTGAGTTCGGTACATGCAAGTATGATCACGTTACAGCCCTTATCATGGAGATGGTCCACAGCAGCATGGAACTTGTCTTCATCACCAAGCTTACCGGCCTTTATGTCATCGTATATAAGTGACATTACAAGCTTTTGATGTTCCTCGTCGGGAACTTCATATTCCAGTCCCTGTTTCTCAAGAGCTTTCTGATATAGCCCCGTCTTTATCGAACCGTCAGTCGCCAGTATTCCGACTTTTTTGACTTTGATCTCGCCTTCTGCAATGGAGCGTGCTGTCTCCTCAATCATATTTATGACAGGCACGTCAGTCATTCCCTTTATCCTGTCCATAAAAAAGTGGGAAGTGTTGCAGGGAATCGCAATATTCCCCGCGCCGCACTTTTCAAGCTTTTCGATCTCTTTTTTCATAGACCCCAGGAATTCATCATAATCACCCGAGTTGATGGCCTGGGTCCTGTCGGGCATTGATGCATGGCTTAATATGACCATATCGATATGGTCCTGGTCCTTAGCCGCATCCGTATGTGCTATGATCTCTTCATAAAAATAGGCTGTGGCTTCGGGCCCCATACCGCCTACCACTCCAAGGATCTTTTTCATGTGTTTTCCTCTTTCCGGTATCCTTACAGGTCAAAGTGATCACAAAGTGTAGTACTTTTTAAACTTCACATAGTGGCTGAAGTAGTTCCTGATCATCCTGTACATTCTGCCGGGTTTATTATCGCCCTTCATGAATATGGGATTAACGACCTTTCCTTCAGTCCACAGTTTATTCATCTTTTCCCTGAGCATGGGATCTTTGACATATTTTAAAGCAACACCCTTGGGAACAACAGTCCAGAGGTGTTCATCCACGGCATACTTAAGGGGAAGATCCTTTCCGTAAAAATAATCTTCGGTAATATATTCCGCAACATTAAATCCCGAGCCGGTCACATAATAATTGCTTCTTCCCTGTCTGGTATTGATCTCGAAGAATTTAAACTTTCCGTCCCTGGTATCGTATTTTATGTCGAAATTTGAAAATCCCACATAATTCATCGACTCAAGGAGATTCTTCACTTTCTCCATAAGTTCCGTATTGGGCTCCGTAATGATAAGTGCGTGGTTTCCCAGTCCGTGGGGAGTATGCTCCTCAAGAAGAACATGACCGAGACACATCATCTTCACCTTTCCGTTATGATCTGAATATGAAGTCAGAACTCTCATATACTCATCATTTCCGGGAATCCGGTCCTGTATGATCATCTTGTCGGTATAACCCGCAGAATATATGTCATTTAA